>CAZOYZ010000251.1:0-7814 GCA_964584045.1 uncultured Prolixibacteraceae bacterium
TTTGGCAGTCAGAAGTTGAACTGGGCACTTACCGACACATTTGATGTACCGGCGGTCAACTGGCGCAAAAGCAGGTATGCCGACGGCCTTTTAAAGACCTATGACGACCCGCAATGGCATCTTCAGCTTAGGAGCAGAGAAAAAGCAAAAGTCATGCGTTATTTAGCCCTGATCCGAATTTCACCTGATACGGATCCGGATCACTTCCTCCACGATACGAAATCCGACTCAAACGGAATTGTGGACATTGCTGTCGGAGAATGGTCTGTCCGGGCCAATCTCAATCCCGGTCTTCAGCCGGAGTTGGTGATCAAAAAGAAAGGCACAAGTACGGCTTTCAGTATTTATCCGAAAGAAATAAATTTGAATGGAGAAAAATACATGGGAAAGCAGGAAAACAGCTCGCTCCTGATCGAAAAAAAAGACGGGAAGACCCTGATCCGTGAAGCCGGCGATTCTCTTTCGCAAATGATGAAGAATGTCATGTTATATCATTAAACCTGTCTGCTATGAAGATCCTGACAAACAGTTGCATCGTTCTGGGCTTTTTCTCTTCCGGCTACGCAAATGATCATGCTAAGACAGCCGTCAGACCCAATGTCCTGATGATCTGTGTTGATGACCTGAACGACTGGGTCGGGTGTATGGGCGGGCATCCTTCTGCCCGGACGCCGAACATCGACAAGCTGGCTTCCCGGGGGATGCTTTTTACACAGGCCCATTGCCAGGTTCCCCTGTGCGGTCCGTCGCGGGCATCTGTCATGAGCGGATTGCGCCCTTCCACAACGGGAATTTACGGGCAGATCAAAGACGAGGATATCCGCGAAGCCAATCCCGATATCCGTCAGATCATCTTTCTGCCCGAATATTTTAAACAGAACGGCTATCACACGATGGGGGTCGGAAAAATTTTCCACGAACATGCCCCCGCCGGCGTATTTGACGAATCAGGGGGACGGGAAAAAGGATTTGGCCCTTTGCCTCCCGGCAAACAAAAATTTCACTGGAACAGGGAAGGTACCCAAACCGACTGGGGCGCCTTCCCTGCTGCCGACGAGGAAATGCCCGATTATCGTTCCGCTCAATGGACCATCGAACGGCTTAACCGGAGCTATTCGCAGCCTTTTTTTCTGGCGGTGGGATTCGTCCGCCCCCACGTACCCTGGTATGTCCCTCAAAAATGGTTTGACCAGATTCCTTCCGGCAGCCTTGTTACGCCTCCTTACCGAAGTAACGACCGGAACGATCTTCCGCCCATAGCTCTTCAGATTGACAACCTTCCCATGATGCCGACCACCGAATGGGCAATCGAAAACCACCAGTGGAAGAATATGGTTCAGTCTTATCTGGCCTGTATTTCCTTTACGGATCACTATATCGGCAAAATCCTGAAAGCCCTGGAACAAAGCGGCTATAAAGACAACACCATTGTGGTGCTTTGGTCGGATAACGGCTATCGTTTGGGAGAAAAAGGGACTTTTGCCAAACATTGTCTTTGGGATGAGGCGACCCAGGTGCCACTGATCATTTCTGTTCCCGGTATGAAAAGCCGGATCTGTGATGAACCTGCGGAACTGTTGGATCTGTACCCTACGCTGACCGATCTGTGCGGTCTTCCTTCCAATAAAACCAACGAAGGCAAGAGCCTGAAGTCCCTGATTAATAGCCCCGGGAGCCGGTCCTTCCGGGTGGCCGTCAGTTCCTGGGGCCGGAATAATCATGCCGTCATTTCGTCCAACTACCGTTACATCCGGTATGAAGATCATTCAGAGGAGCTTTATGACCACCGGACTGATCCCAACGAGTGGAACAACATCGCCGGAGAACCCAAAAACGACCGGATCAACAAACAACATCAAAAATATCTGCCGTTCCAAAACGCGTTATGGTCGCCGAAATCCGCATACAATATCAACCCCTATTTTACGGCTCAAAGACTTAAACAGTTGAACCAACAAAAATCTCAAATCCCATGATACCTGTAAGCTGCCATACTCTGAAATGGATTTCTGCAACTTCCCTTGCCGGGTGGTTGACGGGCGCTTCACCGGAAGCCGGAGCTGCCGTAAAGGAAAGACGGCCAAACATTCTTTTTGCCATCGCTGATGATCAGTCCTATCCATATGCTTCGGCTTACGGAACAAAAGGGATCCGTACTCCGGCGTTCGATGAAGTTGCCCGAAAAGGGGTCTTATTCACAAACGCCTTTGTGGCAGCCCCGCAATGCAGTCCTTCGCGGGCTGCCATCCTCACCGGGAAGAACATCTGGCAACTGGAGGAGGCAGGCACCCACAGCAGTTATTTCCCAAGAAAGTTCCGGGTCTTTCCCGATCTGCTGGAACAAAGCGGTTACGTCACCGGATATACCGGTAAACCATGGGGACCAGGCAATTGGGAAGACGCCGGATGGCCGCGTAATCCGGTGGGGCCGGAATACAATTCCAGAAAATTAACAACCGTGCCGGCATCAGGGATCAGCAAAACGGACTACTTTGAGAACTTCAGGGATTTTTATTCCCGGAAGACTGAAAATGCTCCCTTTTTCTTTTGGTACGGAGGACATGAACCTCACCGCGATTATGAAGAAGGTTCAGGTCTGAAAGCCGGAAAAAAATTGCCGGAGGCGCAGGTTCCCCCGTTCCTGCCAGGCTCCCCGGTTATCCAAAACGACATCCTGGATTACCTGCTTGAAATAGAATGGTTTGACGCCCAGCTCGGCAAAATGATCCGGTTCCTCGAAGAAAATGGTGAGTTGGAGCACACGATCATCGTCGTCACTGCCGATAACGGCATGCCTTTCCCCGCTGCAAAAGCAAACCTGTGTGAATATGGCACCCACGTTCCGCTGGCTGTATGCTGGCCCGGGAAAATTGCCGGTGACCGGATCTCGAACGACCTGATTGCGATGATCGACCTGGCTCCGACGTTTCTTGAGCTTGCAGGGGTCAAAGATATTCCCCGGATCACCGGGAAAAGCTTCGCCAAGGTGCTCTTCTCCCAAAATGCGCCTCACCGGGAATATGTTCTGACCGGAAGGGAAAGGCATACGCACGCGCGCCCCGATAATCTGGGGTACCCGTCCCGGGCTATCCGGACCCGTGATTTCCTCTTCATTCTGAATTTTAAACCTGACCGCTGGCCGGCAGGCGATCCGCCTCCGGAACCGGCGAAAAGCAATGATGAAAAATCGCTGTGGCCGGGGTACCATGATATCGACAACTCGCCGACCAAACTGTTCCTGATCGAAAACCGGGATCAATACCCCGACGGGTTCCGCATGGGATATGAAAAAAGGCCGGGAGAAGAACTATACGATATCCGGAATGATCCGGGTTGCACGCGGGACCTGACCGGTGACCCCCGATATGAGTCGGTCAAAAATGAGCTGAGAAAAAAACTCAAAGCAGCGCTGGCCAACCAGGGAGATCCCAGAGTGACCGGGAAAGGAGATGTTTTTGAGTCCTATCCCCGGTTCGGGGGCATGCGGAATTTCCCGGGATTTAAAGAAAGAGGGACTTATAATTTAAAATACCAGTAAACATGGAAAAATACCGGTTAAAAGAAGCTTTATCACAAACAGTCCGATACCTGCCGCTTACGGTATTGCCGTTTTACGGATTGCAGGCCTTTGCGGGGGAAAAGGAGCAGGTAAAACGTCCCAATATTGTCGTGATCATGGCCGACGATATGGGTTATTCGGATATTGGCTGCTATGGCAGTGAGATCGCCACTCCCCATATCGACCGGTTAGCCCAAAACGGGGTGAGGTTCCGGAACTTTTACAATAACGCCAAATGCTGTCCGTCAAGGGCGTCCCTGTTGACCGGACTATACAACCATGAAGCCGGAATGGGCCGGATGGTCAGCAATGCCGAAAGTGAGATCCAGCCAGGTCCCTACCAGGGATTTTTAAATGAAAACTGCGTGACGATCGCCGAGGCCCTGAAACAGAGCGGATATGCCACTTATATGTCGGGCAAATGGCACCTTGGCGAGCGCAAAGAACACTGGCCGCTGCAACGCGGATTCGACAAATACTTCGGGCTCATCAGCGGAGCAAGCAGCTATTTTGAGATCATCCGGGAAGCGCGTCCGCGGAAAATGGCTTACGGGAACCAGTCCTGGACCCCGCCCGGGAAAGGCTTTTATATGACCGATGCGATCTCGGACTCGGCGGTGGCTTTTATCCGGTCGCATGAAGCGCATCAGAAGGAAAAACCGTTTTTCCTGTACATCGCCTACACGGCTCCGCACTGGCCATTACACGCGCCGGATGAGGACATTAAAAAGTACGAAGGAAAATATCACATCGGATGGGACTCGCTGCGTCAGACCCGGTATAAAAAGATGCTGACCCTGGGAATCATTGACGGCAGGCATCTGCTTAGTCCCCGGACCCCGGGGATCCCGTCGTGGGAAGAAGCTGAAGACAAAGGCCTTTGGATACGGAGAATGCAGGTCTACGCAGCCATGATCGACCGGATGGACCAGGGGATCGGACGGGTGGTACGCACCCTGGAAGATCTGAACGAGAGCGGGAACACGCTGATCCTGTTCCTTTCCGACAACGGCGCCTGTGCCGAAGTCGCTTCCACGCGAAACCTGGCGATCGCGGGTGTTCCTGTCGGTGAGAGAGGCTCCTATGACTCTTACCACGAAGCCTGGGCCAATGCATCCAATACCCCTTACCGGTATTACAAGAACTGGCTGTATGAAGGCGGGATCCGGACCCCGCTTATCGCCTGCTGGCCAGGCGTCATCAAAGAAACGGGCAAAATCACCGGTCAGGTCGGACACCTCATCGATCTGATGCCCACCTGTCTGGATGTAGCCGGAGCCATGTACCCGCAAAACAAGCAGTTAAAGCCGTTGAGGGGGAAAAGCCTGGTACCTGCCCTGAAAGGCGAAGAAAGTGAACGGCAGGAGCCCCTCTTCTGGGAATTCTCCGGGGAGATGGCGATGAGGCAGGGCGACTGGAAAATCGTAAAAAGAAAAAAAGGACAGTGGGAGCTTTATGACCTCGCGACAGATCCGGTCGAGTTGCACGATGTAGGCAGGAACAGGAAGGATATCCTGGAGAAAATGACCGATGCTTACGAAAGCTGGAAAAAAGAAGTCGGCGTGAGAGAGGCCAGGTAGCTGCTGAAGAACAGATACAGGCAGCATTCATCACAACACCACATACAAGAAGCACCAGTAACAGCCATCAAGATGACCAGACAAAAACACAGACTGCTTTTAATAAGCAGACTCATCACCGCGGGAGTGGTGATCTCCCCGGCAGTGCACGCCGAAACCACCCAGCGGCCCAATTTCATCCTGATCCTCACCGACGATCAGGGCTGGACAAGCAGTTCCCAACAGATGGACGACCGTATACCCGGTTCCAGAAGCGACTATTACGAAACGCCCAACATCGAACGGCTGGCTTCCGGGGGAATTCGCTTTACGAACGGATATGCTCCCTGTGCCTTATGCTGCCCGTCAAGAAGAAGCATTTTGTTCGGGCAGACCCCCATGCGCCAGGGAGACGATGATCGATTCATGGCCAATTACCACCCGGACAGGAACACACAACTGACCATCCCCGTGATGCTGAAGTCGGTCGATCCGGCATACCGGACCGCCCATTACGGGAAATGGGACCTGCGGGCGGATATCTTCCCGGAGGATGTGGGGTACGACGAAAGCGACGGCAATACCGGCAACAAAAACGGGGATGTTTCGTCGAACAAGAACACTAAATTTACAGCTCTTTTTCTCAACAACGACCCCAAACGGATCGAAACGGTTACGGATCGCGCCGTCAATTTCATGGACCGGCAGGTGAAAAGCGGCCATCCGTTTTACCTGCAAATATCGCATTATGCAACCCATGTGGATATTCAGACCCGGGACGAAACGTATCAGAAATATGTACAAAAAAAGAAAGGAGCCATCCATTCCAACGCCGGATGGGCCGGCATGCTGGAAAACCTGGATTCCGGGATCGGAAGGGTCCTCGACGCGGTCACCCGGCTTGGGATCGGCGGGCATACTTACGTGATCCTGATGTCTGACAATGGCGGTGTCGAGATGATCCCTCCCGTCGGCAACAAGTTCGATCATCCCTCAGCGTTCCGGTCGCATACGCGGAACTATCCGCTTCGCGGGGGAAAATGGACTCTTTATGAAGGCGGTATCCGTGTTCCGTTCATCGTTTGCGGGCCAGGTATCAAACCCGGAACACAATGTGATGTTCCTGTTACCGGGTGGGACGTTCTTCCCACACTGGCCGATCTGGCCGGGAATACCGGCCGGCTTCCTGAAGCCCTGGACGGGACCAGCATCCGCCCCCTCCTGGAGAACGGGAATGAAGGCGATCTGAAGCGGACTCGGGAGGAACTGATCTTCCATTACTTCGGGAAACCCCATTCTGCCGTCCGGCTCGGCAATTACAAGCTGATCCGGTTCCGGAACCCGAAAAGAACGGAATTGTACAATCTGAAGGATGATCCCGGAGAATTAAATGATCTGTCCGGTAAAGATCCGGAAAAGGTAAAAGAATTGGAACAACTGCTGATCAGTTATATGCAGGAAGTTCATGCAGAGGCATTCAATCCGCCCGTGTCAGGGACAACAAAATCCGCGAACGATGACAAATAGAAAAAAGATCCAACCTGCACAAATCGTAATCACAGTTGGAGTGATCTCTTCGACGATCTGCTTTCCTTTTCACAGTGAGGGAAAGGCCGGCGGGAACAGAAAACCCAACATCATCTATATCCTGGCCGATGATCTGGGTTACGGCGACGTGTCGGCATACAACCCCGGCAGCAAAATAACAACGCCCAACATTGACCGGCTGGCCTCTCAGGGAATCCGGTTTACCGATGCCCACTCGCCTTCGGCAGTTTGTACCCCTACCCGCTACGGGATCCTGACCGGACGTTATGCCTGGCGAAGCCCGTTGAAGTCGGGCGTGCTGAACGGATACAGCCGGCCGCTGATCGAAAAAGACCGGACAACCGTGGCCTCTTTTCTGAAAATCAACGGGTATACGACTGCAGTTGTCGGGAAATGGCATCTGGGCCTGGGATGGGTTCAAAAGGAGCACGCAGAAGATGCTCCGGAAACAGGTGCCTCCTCTCCCGTCAAGACCGTGCTTCCCGAACAACTTGATTTTTCCCTTCCGCCAACCGACGGACCGCTTCAGCACGGTTTTGACTATTCCTATATTCTCCCGGCTTCGCTGGATATGCCCCCCTATTGCTATCTTGAAAACAATAAGCTGACGGCTCCGCTTGTGGAGCAGACCCCGGGGAATAATCCCGATAGCGCCACCACCGGCGCCTTTTGGAGGGCAGGGCTGATGGCCACCGGATTTGAGTTCGACCAGGTCACGCCAGCATTCACACAAAAGGCGATCTCGTTTATCCGGGACCAGGCGTCCTCAGAAAAGCCGTTTTTCCTTTATCTGCCCCTGCCTTCCCCGCACACCCCGTGGCTGTCTTTACCCGCATACAGAGGGACATCCAGGGCAGGGCAATACGGAGACTTTGTCCAAATGGTCGATGTCCAGGTAGGAGCGATCCTGAAAAAACTCGACGAACAGGGACTTGATGAAAATACCATCGTTTTCTTTGCCAGCGACAATGGTCCCTTCTGGAAACCGCCTTTCATCGAACAATTTGACCACCGGGCTGCTTTCATCTACCGCGGGATGAAGGCAGATGCGTACGAAGGAGGTCACCGGATCCCCTTTATCGTCAGATGGCCCGGAAAGATCAAAGCGAACAGGTCGTGCCCGGAACCGGTCACCCTGACCAACCTCC
>CAZOYZ010000252.1:0-7811 GCA_964584045.1 uncultured Prolixibacteraceae bacterium
CCGATATCTGGTGTTTTTTCCAGCCGGGAGCTTCATACCATACTACTCCGCCACTCACATTACCACCGACGATCAAATCAACTTTTCCATCTCCGTTCAAATCGCCCAAAGCTTTACTCCAAATCCATTCCGGTCCGTCGCTGTCGATGATGACCTCTTTAAAATCACTGAAACGATGAGTGCAGGCGTGTATGCATACAAAGAGGGACACTATAAATAACTTTGATTTCATTATTTTTAGATATAAAAATAGATTTCAATTTTTTTGCATTTATTTTTCACCTTTCACCTCCTTTTCAGTTTCTTCCTTCTTTTTCCGTTTTCTTAAATACCACAAAATTTCGATACCGCATGGCTGTGTGATACATTTGGCGAAGCACTACCCTACCGGAATTAAAAACTGGACCATTATTGTCATACGCGTTATCTGTTAGATCAAACACTGTTTTTCCGTCAAGTGAGCCGTGTAGCAGGTTTCCCACTTTAACAAGCCGGATTTTATACCACCTGTTCTGCTCAAAACGTGGAACACAACCAATATACAGGCTTTTCCCCCAAGGGTTTTTGCTGACATACTGCGTTTCTACGTCTGTCCGCATTGCTTCCACCCGACGTACATATTCCCAATGGTAATTTCTGTAACTGGAAAGCATATCGTCCATTGACCCAGATTTTTTCAATCCGTGATCCACGATAACATCTTCACCCTGTATGCCGCTGGCATACATAATCAACAAAGCCAATCCTTTGGGTGAAACTACCTGGAATTCATATTCCACATAGCAGTCACCTTCCAGTATCACAGGACACCACAAATAACTCCTGGATTGAGTATGAATAGTATCGGGCGTTTCCCAATACAGCTCTCCATTCGCAACTTCTAATTTAAATTTATCATAAAATAGATCGCCTGTCTGAAACTTCCATGCATCTAGATCGGAAGGCTGATTAAATTTACACTCGTATATTTTCTTCCAAGAATTATCTAATTTCATTTCAGGAGCAAGTTTTTGGAGGGTTGAAATCTTTTGAATCATTTCGTCTGCCAACTCGTTGCGCTTAGGACGTAAGGACAGGTATTCCTGTTTAATCTGATCGCTGGTTAATGCATTACCGAGAATTTTAAGTTGGCTGACAACCATCAGTGGGTTGCCTATGTATAACCTGCCTTCGGTATTCATAAAGTTTTTAGCGAAATAATTATGTCCCATCATTTGCCCGTTGATGTAAAGAATCAGGGTTTCATCGGGTTTGTTCCACGTAATGGTAAGCTGATACCACTGTCCTTTCTGAAGCGGAAGATCTTCGGCATAGACGAAAGGGGCCAGTCCGTAATCCATATGCTTCCAAATACCACCTTGGGTAAACCGGCCTATCACCCTTGGATACCATGCACCCATATAATAAACCGAAAAGTTACAGTTGTCGGCTTCTCGAGGAGGAAATTTATCAGACAAAAGCGGGTAACTCATCAATTGGGGTGAATTACCTGCCGGGTAGGATTTTGCCATATCTTCTAATGGGGACATCCAAAAAGAAACAGTGCCCTTTTCCGAATTCAAAGCTAATGTCTTCACAAAAGCTTTTGTATTTAGACTGCTTATGTGCAAGCCAGTGATACCAGCTATTTCAACAAAACGATGCGGCCCGTCGATGGTCAGATTCGAGGTGTCTTTAAGAGGAATATCCAACAATACCTCTTTATCTCCGGTTTTCTGTCCTCCTGATGTGATTAGTACCCAAAAGGCCAATATTTGCGTCATTCTAAAAAAAGTCATTTTCATAGATTTAGTCATAGACTGTTAATTTTTTTGTGAAAACATCACACTTCAAATGCTACTAATACTTCGTGCCTAAAGGCACTGATAAAGCTTTATACCTACCGTTGGTAAGTCAGGGATGCAAGATGCGTGTATGAATATGATCTATCACTGGAATATATCGTTTCATTAGACCCTCGGGTTGTTTTTTAATTTTGTGTAAGTAATTGAACTAGAAACCATTTTCATTCATATTGATTCCGCGCTTTATCCTGTTCGATTGTAGCTCCCCGGATGAGTTCTTCATGTGTTTTCAACTCGTATTCTTCTATAATATTCTTTACCTTGATTTCGGGTGAAAGGCTTTCGATAATAGCCCATTCTTCTTCATGAAATATGGAGATACTAATTTTCCGTCCAAACCTTTGTTTTATCTCGTCAAAACGCTTGTAGTATGGGTAAAGGTGCAAAAATGCTTTTTCAATATTTACCGGGGCACAAATTAAATTTGCGTCCCATATCCCTGTTTGCGCGATGACCTCTCCTGAAATATCACATATTTTTGAGACATGCTTGCAGGTGCTGGAAACGACCACATATTTATGTTGCCAAGCTTTCGCATTTATCATTTGTCCACCAGGAAATGCCGACGCAAAAAAGACAATATCCGCACCCTCTTCTCTTAACGCTGTCCAACTGTCGTCCCAGAGCAAGTCGAAACAAATCTGAACTCCAATCCTTCCAAAATCTGTTTGAAAAACCGGCGGAAAAACAGGTCCCGGAGTAATCCCTTCAGCTATCTCATCTTCTGTCGGATGAGCTTTCCGGTATTCTCCTGTTTTATTTCCGTTTCTGTCGAAAATAACTGCCGCATTGTAAACCTTTCCATTTTCTGAAGTATAAACAGGACCTATCGAATAGCAGTTATTTTTTTGCGAAAACTCCGCGAGTCTGCTCAATGCATATTTTGATTCTTCAACAAATTCTGAAACAGCATAATCCTTTTTTACTCCCCAAAACGGGAATACTTCCGGAAGACATATTATATCCGGTTTGTAAACAAGAATATTTTCCAGGTGTTTCAATACTTTATCAACCATCTCTCCTGATGATTCAGCCTCCAATCCCATTTGAGAAAAACTGGCAATCCAAACTTCTCCCGGCAGCTTCTCCCCGGATAAATTTTTTATGCCATAGCCATCCGCAATTCCAACAGAGAAAACTCCTGTAGTTACTGCGGTCTTTTGTATAAAATTTCGCCTTGTGATTTGTCTTTTTTTCATATCATTTATTGTGGAAAAACATAACTGATCCCTTGTCGAACTGAAACCAACCACCATATTCCTGTCAAGAATCCTTCAAATTATTTGAGTTGATGATTCTTCAGGGATGAATGATTCATCCCTGAAGAATTTCATCCGGATGTATTTCTTAATTATATCCCGGGTTTTGTGTCAGGTTTGGATTTTTGTCCCGCTCGGCCTGCGGGATTGGAAACAATTCATGATAGGGTTGAACGTTCGGATGCGGCTCGGGAGAATCCGGGCCAAAAACACTCATGATCATACCCCTTCGTTTAATATCGAACCATCTTTTCATCTCGAAAGCCAATTCAAAACATCGTTCTTTCAAAACAGCTTCCCTAAATTCACCTTGTGACATACCAGTCTGAAAGTCGGGTGGAAAATCGGTTTGCACACCATCATAGTTACGCGCCCTTGCCCGTACTTGGTTAATATACTTATACGTCTCAGATGTAGGTCCTCCGTTAACTTCATTCAGTGCCTCCGCTGCAATTAAAAGCACCTCAGCATACCGATATATTGAAACGTTCCAATTATCTTTGCCATCGTATAGGCTTTTATTCCTAGTTACATATTTTCCAATATGCGGACGGGGAGCATAAAATTCTGTATAGGGTTTCATTTCACCACTAATGGGAGCTTCAGTGATGAATGATACTTTCTTCCTATAATCCCGATCATCGAAACTATTAAGAGTTCCTTCGTTTGAAGTATTGACACTCCATCCATCATAATCCGTACCCGAAGGGGCAAAGAATGCCGAAAATCCCCATGTGTTATACGGATAAAGACCAACTTCATTTTCAAAATCCACTGACCAAACATGTTCTGCCAGATCATCACCTGTCAATCCATCGTACAGATCCTTAAAATTATCCATCAAAGCATAGCCAAAGTCTCCGGCATGGTTAATCACATATTCGGCATTTTCGGCCGCCTTCGCCCAATCGCCAAGTGTAAGATAAACATCTGCCAAGATAGTGTATGCCGTACCTTTACTTATCCTGCTCCGTAGGTCGCTCGTATAAGAATTAGGTAAATGTTGTTTTGCGTATTCCAAGTCTTCAATAATATAGGTATATACATCTGAAGCAGGTGTTCTTGTCAGTTCCGCCACGGTCGAAGGGTCAGTCACAAATTCGTCAAGGTAGGGAATATCGCCGAATAACCGTACTAACCGAAAATAAGTGAAGGCCCTAAGCGCCTTGGCTTCTGCGATAAGCTGACTTTTTTCTGCATCTTGCATACTCTTCACTAAAGGGATACCATCAACAGCATTGTTCGCTCCACTGATTATCAAATACTCGTTTTGCCAAACATCATTACTAATAATATCATTACTGGAAGTATAAGTGAAATCATTAAGTTCTACTTGGCTCTGGGTTAAATATACATTCTGTACCATTTCAGATGGATTCTCAACAGCTATAAAATAGGAACCACCGTAATCGAAATAACTTGCCATAGGCGCATAACCACCCAGTACTGCTGCTTCCGCATCAGCTCTGCTGCTAAAAAATGATTCCGGTGCAAGCAAACTGATAGGATTCTCTTGTAGATCAGTGCAAGCGCTCAATATAATCAAACAGGGAAAGATTATATAATAATGTTTTTTCATAGTTTTAGTTTTATATGTTAGAAAATCAAAATACAATGTTCATCCCCAGGGTATAGGATTTTACGTTTGGATAACTGGCATAGTCGGTACCGAAGATAGAATTGCTGTCCTGCCAGCTTACTTCCGGGTCGTATCCAGAATATTTTGTAAACGTAAAAAGGTTCTGGGCACTGAGATAAATCCTTAATTTGTACAGCTTTAATTGGTGAAGTAAATTGGTGGGAAGCATATAACCCAATGTAATATTTTTTACACGCAGATAAGATCCGTCTTCAACCCACCGGGAAGAAAATTCCGTGCTGTTACTCCCAACGCTTGGAACATCCGTATCTGTGTGGGTCGGGGTCCATGCATCAAAATAAACTTTTGTTACATTGCCAGTACCTTGCATGGTTTCCAACTCCAAACGGGTAAAATTGATCATATCGTTTCCAACCGAACCATTCAGAAAAATATTTAGGTCAAAATTTTTATACCGGAAATCATTGTTGAAGCCAAATATGAAATCAGGATTCGGATCCCCGATGATGGCCCTGTCGTCAGCGTTCACGGTACCATCAGGGATTCCGGTCAGGTTTCCCTGCTCGTTACGGCCGTTATTATCCCGGTATTTAATATTCCCGGGAACTTTCCCCGGTTCAGCAGAAAAATCGTCTCCTTGCTGATAAACCCCGTCAAATACATACCCAAAAAACGTTCCGATTGGTTTGCCCTCTGTTCGAATATGGGTCGAGGTAGTTTGTATATGCCCCGGGCTATTCCTCCATATTACATCCCCTCCGGGAAGTTCCATGATTTCATTTTTATTGAACGAAACGTTAAATCCGGTATTCCATTTAAAAGCTTTATCAAAAATAGTGGCGTTTAAGGAGAACTCGCTTCCGCAGTTACTGACTTTCCCTGTGTTAAGCATTGTTGTAGGATAGCCTGAATAAACAGGGAGTGGAACATTGTATAACAAATCTTCAGTCACCATTTTATAATAATCAGCCGTGAGGTTTATTTTTCCATTGAACAAGCCTATATCCAACCCAATATCTACCTGTGATGTGCTTTCCCAGCCTAAGTTGGCATTTGCAACTTCAGTAGGTAAAACCGCATTCTCTTGTTTTCCTCCAAAAACAGCAGGTATATCGCTTAACCTTGCCAATGAATTATAAGATCCTATTTCAGTATTTCCCGTAATGCCATAACTTGCCCTTACCTTCAAATTGCTTAGATGGTGAATTTCCTGCATAAAAGATTCTTGTTTGATATTCCATGCAAAAGCACCGGAAGGGAAAAATGCCCATTTGTTATTTGGCCCGAAACGAGATGACCCGTCATAACGACCGGTGAAAGTAAGTAAATACCTATCTTTTAAATTGTAATTCAATCTCCCATAAAAAGAAGCGATCTCCCATTCTGTCAATGAAGAACCCGTAGACGCGAGCATCGTACCCGCCCCTAAATTCCAGAAAAGGTATGAATCAGTAATATAACCTGAATTTTCTGCATGCCAGGATTCCCATCTGGATGATTGATAAGAATACCCTGTCATAATGTTGAGCTTATGAATATTAGCAAATGTTTTGGAATAGGTGAAATAGTTTTCATTGATTAGCAAAACATTTCCAGAAGCTGAAATTCTTCCATTCCCGTTACTTCCTGCTGCTTCCAATAATGTTCTTTTTACATAAAGCCCTGTTCTTGAATTATTTAACTGAACTCCAAAACTTGAGTGAAAATTCAGATTTTTTAATATCATATAATCAAGAAAGGCATTCCCTAAAAAATTGTTCCCGACAAACCCCTCAATCCGATCGTTCAACAGGGCATAAGGGTTGTCTCGTGCCTCACCAAGATTAAATACCGTATATTTCCCATATTCGTCATAGATACCCAAATCCGGTTGGAAAGTCAATGCACTGGATATTGTCCCAAGTCCTACTCCTGACCATTGTTGAGTCCGTACACCATCATCTTTACTTCTATCTAATTGCATTTGCACGCCCAACTTCATTTTTTTTGAAAAGTTGACGTTGACGTTAATCTTGGAGCTGTATTTTTCATAAGCGGAGTTAAGTATTATCCCTTTTTGTCCATAATACTTGGCAGAAGAGTAAAATTCGATTTTATCAGACCCTCCCGAAACAGCAACTTGATAATTTTGTAGGGCGCCTGTCCTGAATATTACATTCTGCCAATCGGTACCTTCACCAAGCTGTGAAGGATTTGGGTACGGGATAGTCGAAGAACCTATATTTTTATAAACATCATTCATATACTTCCCAAACTCCTGTCCAGTTAGTAAGTCGAGCCTTTTACTTGTTTCCTGTGTTGAATAGGACGCATTTGCCTCGATTTTTAATTCGCCGGCTTTCCCCCTCTTCGTGGTTATGAGCAACACCCCATTAGCGCCCCTGGATCCGTAAATGGCTGTTGCAGATGCATCCTTTAATATTTCGACAGATTGAATGTCTTCTGCAGGCGGCAGATCTGCACCGGCAAAACCATCAACCACAAAAAGCGGACTGTTTCCTGCATTAATTGAAGTAGAACCCCTTACGCGGATTCTCACTCCTGCACCAGGAGACCCGTTCGTTGACGTGATCTGTAACCCCGCGGCGCGACCCTGTAAGGCTTTTTCCACCGATGAGGTTGGAAACATCTCCAACTGCTCTGATGAGACAGAAGCAATCGAACCCGTCAAATCGCTTTTTTTCATAGTTCCATATCCAATCGCAACTACCTCTCCAATCCCGATCGTTTCTTCCTCTAAAACAATATTGATCAGGGTCTTCCCATCAATAAAAACTTCCTGAGATCTCATCCCCACAAACGAAAACACCAAAGAAGCATCACTTGTGACATTGGTAATGCCGTAACTTCCGTCGACGCCAGTCACAGTTCCTCTGTTAGTTCCCTTAATGATCACTGAAACTCCCGGAAGGGGCAACCCGGAAGAGTCAGTCACCTTACCTGAGACCGAACGGGGTTGTTGCTGGTCCGTTGCCCCCACACTTTCTCCAGGCTTTGGGGCAATCACCACGTAACGGTCAATGATGGAATACCCGAGATCTGTTCCGTTAAGGATTTCGCTCAAAATCCGGTTGATATCTCCGTTGGAAATATCGATGTCGATTAATT
>CAZOYZ010000253.1:0-4637 GCA_964584045.1 uncultured Prolixibacteraceae bacterium
GGATATGTTGTTAATGGAATTTTCAAAAGCCAGGAGGAGATCGACAATTATCCTGCGCAGAACCCACCACCTCAGATTGGGGATCTGAAATTCATGGATACAAATGGGGATGGACGGATCGGCGAAGATGACAAAACCACTCACCGAAAAATCTGGAACCTCCCTGAAAATGAGGTCAAAGAAATCAAAGTTTATATCGCGAAAGAATAGAACAAAAAGAAACATAAACAAAAACGGTCCGGATTATGGATATAACGATCAAACCATTAACAGCAGCACTATTGGACGACTATTTATTCTTTTTCGATCATATTACCTTTGGGGAACATCCGGATTGGTCAGCCTGCTATTGTTTCGAGAGTCATTTCATTGGAACCAAAGAACAGTGGAATAAAGAAGAAAACCGTTCTTCGGTAATAAAATATATTTCTGAAAATAAAATGCGGGGATACCTGGCCTATTCCGGGAATAAGCCGATTGGCTGGTGCAACGCAAATAACAGGTCAAACTATCAAAGACTATTAAAGTATTACGAATTGATCGGAAATCCTGAAGATCAGGTTTGTTCCATAGTTTGTTTTTTAATTGACCCCGGCTATAGAAGAAAAGGCATTGCTCAAAAATTACTTGAACAAATATACATCGATTACAGGCTGCAAAACTATGACTATATCGAAGCCTATCCCGGGAAAGGTCAATTATCCTGTGAAAATCATTATAAGGGACCACTGGAATTATATGAAAAACTCGACTTTAAAATCGAAAAAGAATACGACGATTATTTCGTGGTCAGAAAGAGATTAAGATAACAGTCACTTTCAAAGGATTAAAAAATTCCTGACTTACTGAAAATTAACTATCCATATGACCAAGTAAATCAATTACTTAACATCAAAATTTAACCCGACCGATCGGTTGCTAACTAATCGGTTGCTAACCATTTGGTTTGGAATAGATCATATTCATATGTTATCCATTTACCCGAAAAATCATCATTGGGACAGTTCTGTTTTTAATCGTTGACGGATACTCTCTGATGTACTTGCATCCCATTTTCCTATAGAATTTTTTTGCATTTGGATCTACGAGGATTTTTATTTCATCAGAAGCTGGACATAAAATCTGTTTCAAACTGTTCATCCTTATTCTGTTTTACTTCGGCTCAACAACTCATTGACCCGGTCGGATGTCATCAGGTATTTCAGGGTATTCCTCCAGATGCTGTCGTTGAAGAGAATTATTGTTTTATCGGCTTCGTACAGTTGTTTGAACGCTTCAAAGGTAAGCGGATCATACTCTTTTGTCAGGGTTTCAAAGTCCAGACGCGCCGGTTCTTCGAAATTTTCATCACTTTCCCAGTCCTGCTGCGGGGCGATTACCGCACACCAGTGTTCGGTGATCGCTTTGTTCCTGAATTTGAGCTCCTTTCTCAGTTTAAGCGGAAGTAATTGCTGTAAGGCTTCTCTTTTGCCGGTTTCAACAGGTACCGGTTCGATCCCTTCTATATTCCCGGTTTTAGCGTTGATGAGACCTGGTTCCCAACGACTGCGAAGCTGGTCCGTCCATTGCAGGTTCTGGTTAAAGCACAACCCGATGGAAGGGGAGTGGATCGAATGCGTTCCGTCAATAAAGACAGAATAATGTGCGTCGCCTTTTTCCAGGGTATCCCAGTGGTCGTTAAGCTGCGAAAGGTCGAAAGGGTAATAGATGCTGAGGAGTGAAACGGCAAATGGCAGATCCAGATCCAGCAGATCATCGATGCTTTGAGGCGAATTTTTCCGGTGGAAATCGACAATCCGTTTGTCGGTAATTAAATCTTCCTGCCTGAGCTTTCTCTTTAAGATGATGCCGCTCAGCGTTCTGCACCTGCTCAGTGCGGTATAGACCTGCCCGTTTACGAATGCCCCTGTACCCAGATCAATTACAACACGATCGAACGTTAAACCCTGGCTTTTATGAATCGTGATGGCCCATGCCGGTTTTAGCGGATATTGCGTGAATGTTCCGATCACCTCCGAGACGATCTTCCTCTTTCTTTTATCATATTTATACCGTCTGTTCTCCCAGGTCGAAGGCTCCAACTGGTGGATGCTTCCGTCCTGCAACCGGATCTCGATCAGGTCGCCCGATATGAAATCTATTTTGGCGATCGTCCCGTTGACCCATCTCCGGGCAGGATCATTCCTGATCAAGATAACCTGGGCGTTTTTCTTCAGTCCCAGGATTTTAGAGGTAGGGAATTTATCCTCCTGAAATTCCCCATCCACCGTTGCTTCAAAAGTGAACGGGGTATAAGGGAGTTCCTGTAATTTTTTAAAGTTTTCTGCGCTGGCGATGGCATTATTCGCGGTCAGATGAATGACAAACTCGTCGATCCCCGGAAGATAATCCGGGTCGTACCTTTCGTTGAATTTACTGAGCGTCTGTTGATCTGCTTCACACGTGCGGACTTTGTCAAGCAGTTTGACAAACGGCAGATCTTCTTTTTGCCGGTGCGATGTTCTGAATTCGAAATAGTGCGGATTGACCGCTTTGAAAGCAAGGGAATCAAAGAAATATTCGCTGGCGTAAATCTCGGAAAAAAGGAATTGCTCCACTTCTCCGGTTGAAACCTTGACAGGTGGCAATTGAAAGATATCACCGACGAACAGGATTTGCTTTCCGCCAAATCTTTTTTCCGGGTCACCTCCGTTTTTCCGCAGCGAGTAGTCAATGGCTTCCAGAATATCTGAACGGAGCATGGAAACCTCGTCGATGACGATCGTGTCAATCTTTTCGATGATCCGGAATTTTTGCGAATATTTTGTAAAAATGGTTATTTCATCATCCCCGGGCATGAGCGGTTTTAGCGGAAAGCGAAAGAAGGAATGGATGGTTTGTCCTCCCGCATTAATTGCAGCGATGCCTGTAAAAGCAGTCATCAGCACCTTCTTTTGTGTCTTTTTGGCAAAATAGTGAATGAAAGTCGATTTTCCTGTTCCCGCTTTCCCGGTGATAAAAAAGCTGTCGTTCGAGTTTTCGATCCGGCCGAACAGGTCTTTAACAACCGGATCTTTTTCATATCCGTCGGGTAATCCGGAGAATCTGCTGTATAGGTCAGGGAGTTCCAGATCATCGAAAAGGCTTAGTTGCCCGTCACGTATGCTCTCTCCCGATTCGATCCTTAAAAGGAAAAAGAGGTTTATGGTGTTGTCATGAAAAGGGTTGGCGATATTCAGGTCACCCGCATAATGTGCAAGGGTTTTCAAAATATAATAGCACGTCCCCGCCAGCTTTTGAAGATCGTCGGGATATTTTTCAAGATGGGCGTTGATCGCCTCTTTTCTGATTGTGATCCCTATGAAATGCAGGTATTTCACAAAGTTTTTTACAGCGGCACGGCTGTCTTCATTCTCATAGTTCTTATACAGATGAATAAAGTCGTCCGGGAAGCCGGCAGGATAGGTTTCATCCTGCCTCCCGTAAAAGAGTTGATGCGCATAACTGCTCAGAAAAATTCCCCGCTCTTTGTCGACGAGAGGTGACTGCCTGAAATTCTCAATCCATTTTTTCTCAATATTTTTGGCCTTACCTGACATTCACTGAAATCTTCTTCATTTCATTAGTCGTTTCGTCTTCGACAGAGGTTTCATCTTCGATAGATGTTTCTTCCGCTCAGCAAAACCCGAACAAGTTCGGTTTTGCATTCGCTTACCCGAAACATTCTCCCACTCGGCAAAGTCTCAAACTCCGTTTGGACTTTGCGCTCGCTTAATCGAAACGTTCGTCTTCGACAGAGGTTTCTCCCACTCGGCAAAGTCTCAAACTCCGTTTGGACTTTGCGCTCGCTTAATCGAAACGTTCAGTGATAAAGATAATAATTTTACGAGATAGCCTATAAATAAAAATGATGAAGCAAGAATGATTATCCTGATGAAGCCATAGAACGTATTATTCATGTCACGAGCTTTTTTTGCTGTTCCGGCTCGTCCGGAAGAGATAAATCAACTGCCTGAGCCTCGTGAGCGAATGAATGATGATTGTTATTGCAAAAAGGTGCGCAAACACAGAATGAAAATGAAGGGTCCGTTCATTAAATCCGGTCAGGAAAAGCAAAAGGCCGGCAATCAGCAGCAGAAAAAGGAGAGTGACGAGAGTGACTAATTTATTTTTCATATACAGCTTTTTTTGAATCAAGGCTTTATAGAAGTTCAATCGCTGGGCGATATGGATGCCCATAAAACAAACAAAGATGAGCCCGGTCATACAGTGTAAGGTACCCCAGGCAAATACGGCTTCATAACCCGCTCCGTGGCGGATGCGGTCCATACTTTCCTCAAATGCAGAGGACGAATCGATGCAAATAATCAGGCACAGCACCATGATCACGTCGACGATGGCTTTGGTGATTTTGGTTTTTAAGATCTTTTTCATTTTCTGAACTGTTTTCAGCGAAAGTTCAGAAAGTTTTTGAGATGTAGCCAAATAAAATCGCCGAAACGGACAAACTCGTCGTTGAAACGAAACGATCGTCAGTAAAAACCGGCTATTGGGAAAGCCAATTTAAAAAATCGGTGCTTTTTTCCTTGCTGACAATAATCTTCTGTCTAAACGGAATGACAAGCGAGACCGATAACTTACGGGCAAAATAGGGAGAT
>CAZOYZ010000253.1:4737-7796 GCA_964584045.1 uncultured Prolixibacteraceae bacterium
ACCGATTTTTGCGAAAACGGTTTCAGCAGATAATTAATGCTGTTTGTCCTGAAGGCCTGAAGGGCGTATTCATCGTACGCGGTACAAAAAATGACAGGAGAACTGCATGATACCACGTTAAAAATCTCAAAACTTAACCCATCGCCCAATTGGATGTCACTAAATATGAGGTCAGTTGAGTCTTCATTTTCCCTGAAATAATCAACCGCCTCCTTCACTGATTTCAGAACAGCGATGATCTGCGCTCCCGGCTCGACTTTCAGGATCGTTTCCGTAAGATCGCAGGCAGTTAATTCTTCATCTTCAATAATTACGATCTTCATGCCTTAAAGAATTTTAATCCGTACGCGGAATTCATTTTCGTCACGGGTAATCTCAATGCCATCACCTGTCAGTATTTTGTAACGTTCCGAAAGGTTAGGCAACCCCAGGCCTATCGAGCTTTCGGTGGGCTGTTTGGGCTGCAGGTTGTTGGTAACAGTTATCAATCCATCCTTCCCGCAAACGGAGATCAGGAGCGGGGACTCCCTTGTCAGCCAATTGTGTTTGATGGCGTTTTCAATTAGCAGCTGGATGGAAAATCCCGGCACAAATCCTGATGATTTAACCTGATCAGGAATATCTATGACATATTCCAGGGCCTTCCCGAAACGCAGGCGCTGCATCTCCAGGTAATCGGTACACAGTTTTAGTTCATTTTCCAGTTTAACTTTATTTTCACTGTCCGGTGACAAGGAAACTCTCAAAAAATCGGACAAACGCACCAGATAATCTTCAGCAAGATCAGGATCTTTCCGGATCAATGCCTTCAACACATTTAAGGCATTGAACAGGAAATGCGGGTGGATCTGCTGCTTTAGCTGCTGGTTCAATGCTTCGGTATGCCTGACCCTGAGCCGGGCATTTTCAAGTTCGATAAGTGCTTTTTTATTTCTCAGCACAACACTTTCCTGGATCACCAAAACGATCGTATTCAGTAAAAAAGTGACACCTGCGGGAAAATGGACGCTCTTCGGCGCATCAGTAAACATCACTTGCGTAAATTCTTTTGGAAGAATAACGTACAGAAAAACGATCAGCGAAATATTTAGCAGGTAACTGATGAAGTATCTTAGTCCATTGTGTAACTTTTGACCTTTATCCCTCTCATTAAGACTGACCAAATAAATATTGACCATCCAGATCAACAGCGAAAAAAGCACAGAAACTGACGCTCCCAGGAGTAAAACAGGGATTGAAACGGAAAGATGATTAAGTGAATGCATGGTGAACAAGACCCCTATCACCAATGAGGTTTTATAGGCTATGTGACTCAGGTTCTTTATTGCGTCTCTCCGTTTCAATGAAATTTGATTTAGATCTTCCAAATTTACTGATTACAGTAAAATGAAAAACGGGTCAATCCGCAAATAAGGCTTATCGGACGATGAAACGGACAAAACGCCGGTTAAAGCACCCGATTTTCCCGAACAGTTTAACCCGTACTCTCTTCATCAATAGATATTTTTAAATCTGCCCATCATGGTTTTATCATGTTCGAGTATTCTTTCCCTTACCGAATCGGAATCACCGTATTGTGTTTGCAGCAGGTACAGTTGTTGGGTCAGCGAATCTTTTACAGAAGCATAGCCCGGTTCGTGATACACGTTATGCATTTCTTCCGGGTCCTTCTCCAGATCATATAACTCCCATTCATCAATGTCGTAATAAAAATGAATGAGCTTATAGCGGTCCGTGCGGATCCCGTAATGCCGCTTTACTGCATGATAGCCCGGGTATTCATAATAATGGTAATAGACTGCCTTTTTCCAGTTATCAGGCGTTTCTCCGTCAAACAACGGCAGTAAAGAGCTGCCCTGCATGTTTTCCGGTTTTTCCACGCCTGCCAACTCCAGGAACGTGGGTGCAAAGTCAAGGTTCTGTACCATCGCCTCGTTCACTTTTCCCGCTTTGATCACAGACGGATAACGAATGAGCAGCGGCGTCTTCATCGACTGCTCATACATGAACCGTTTATCGAACCAGCCGTGTTCTCCCAGGTAAAACCCCTGATCGGAGGTGTATACGATCAACGTATTTTCCAGCGTCCCGTTATCTTCGAGGTAGTTCAACAAACGTCCCACATTCCGGTCTACCGACCGGATACAGCGCAGGTAATCCTTGATATACCGCTGGTATTTCCAGGCCACATATTCTTTAGGGGTCATTTTAGAGGTATCGACGCGTGCGTCTTCCGCCGTG
Source organism: uncultured Prolixibacteraceae bacterium (assembly GCA_964584045.1). GTDB lineage: Bacteria > Bacteroidota > Bacteroidia > Bacteroidales > Prolixibacteraceae > JBCFBK01. The sequence continues at coordinate 6,979 of CAZOYZ010000253.1, forward strand.
TAAAAACGGATCAGGGCATTGCGCTGCGCAGAATCCATACGCCGGAATTCGCCGATCCGCCAGTCTCCCCGCTGATTCTTACCGGATGCGTTTACTTTCAGGTCGACGGGAAGATGCAGATTCTCACCGATCTCCATCATTTGCTCACGGGCGGCCCTTCCACGTCCCGAATAGTCATCATACAACGTATTAGGCAGAGGAAGATCGTCGTTAAACTCGTCCAGGTCAGTGGTATCGGGCAACCAGTTGCGGTGCGGTGCCTTGTTATGGATCATCAGGCAAAACGGTTTCTCCTGATCGCGACCCGACAGCCAGTTGAGCGCTTTGTCCATCGTGATATTGGTTGCGTAACCATGCTCGCGGAGCGTATCGCCGTTCGTGATGAAATCAGGATTATAATATTGTCCCTGCCCGATCAGGACGGAAGAATAGTCAAATCCTTCCGGACGGTTACGCAAATGCCATTTCCCCACAATGGCAGTCTGGTAACCTGCCTTCTGCAGGATCATGGGGAAGGTGACCACACCCGAATCGATCTGCATGCTGAACGAATTATCCCTGGCCCCGGAAAGGTGGCTGTACATGCCCGAGAGGATCACGGCCCGGCTGGGGCTACATATCGAGTTGGTAACAAAACAGTTACTGAAACGGACACCTTCCTGTCCGATACGGTCGATATTCGGTGTCCTGATCAGGTTGGACCCGTAAGCGCTGATAGCCTGGAAGGCATGGTCATCGCTCATGATAAAGATAATATTGGGATGTCCGGTCTCCTGTTTTTGGGCCGGAGCGGAGCATGAAACAGCAGCCAGTCCAAC
>CAZOYZ010000254.1:0-7732 GCA_964584045.1 uncultured Prolixibacteraceae bacterium
GGTAAAGTGACCGACTCGTCCGGCGCACCGCTTCCGGGCGTTACGGTGGTGATTGAGGGCACTACTACCGGTACTGTGACCGGGATCGACGGAGGCTTTAGCCTGTCGAACGTTTCGGAGAAGGCGGTGTTGGTCTTTTCGTTTGTCGGCATGAAAAGACAGGAGCTGCCGGTGGGGGACAAAAGAGTAATGGATATTGTTTTGGAAGAAGAAACCGTTGGAATTGAAGAAGTGGTGGCGATTGGATATGGTACTGCCCGTAAAAGGGACGTCACAGGCGCTATTTCAAGAATTACCGGAGAAAGTATTAAGGAATACAAATCGGGCTCGGTACTGGAAGCGATGGGAGGCAAGGTGGCCGGCGTTCAGATTACATCGACGGATGGAACCCCAGGCGGAGGTTTTAATATTCAAATCCGAGGTGTGGGCACCATAACCGGCAATACCAGTCCCTTGTATGTTGTTGACGGATTTCAGGTTAGTGATATAGACTATCTGTCGAATACAGACATTGAGAATATAGAAATATTGAAGGACGCTTCTGCTGCCGCAATTTATGGCGCCAGGGCTGCCAATGGCGTCGTGCTGGTAACAACAAAATCGGGAAAGACCGGTCGAACCTCTGTAAATTACAATGGATCAACGACGTATACGACGATGAACAAATATCTCGACGTACTTTCACCTTACGAGTTTGTCAAATTACAGAGTGAATTTGGGGAAGCATATCAGGATCGGTATTTCATCCAGGGAAATAACAGCGAAGGCATCCCTTACAAGTACCAGTCGCTTGAGGATTACAGAGGCGTAAAGGGAGTTGATTGGCAGAAGGAATTATTTAAATCAACATGGTCACGAAATCACGATCTGTCTGTCCAAGGCGGGAACGCAGATACGAAATACTCATTCGGGTTTTCGAGGTATGATCAGGATGGTCTATTTAACAACAGCGGCTATAAAAAGACCACGGCAAGAATGCGGCTCAAGCAGAAAGTTTCAAAGTTCTTTAACGTGGATGCATCAGTTTTTTACACTAATTCCAACAAGACCGGGATCATCATGTCATCCGATCAGGGCAAGTTCGGAATGTTGAAGCAACTTCTTTCCAGCCGTCCTACCGGAGGGTTAAATGTAAGTGACGAGGAACTGTTGAACGCGGTCATTGACCCTGCCGAAGAGGAAATTGTCAGCGACGGCAACTTTACGCAGTTTAATCCGCTTGCCGAGTCGGAAGCAGTTGACCGGGAATATGACAACGAAATCTGGCAGGGAAACCTGTCGTTGTTCTTCAGGATACTGCCCAACTTAGATTTGGTAACGAAAGGTTCTTACCAGACTAATACTTACCGGACTGATATATTCTACAGGGAGGATTCGAGGGAAGCCTACCGGGAAGGAGCAGGCAAGGCTTACGGAAATACTACGTTTGGCAAAATCGTGCGCTGGTCGAACTCCAATTATTTAACGTATAAATATTCAAAAAACAAACATCGACTGGAAACGATGCTTGGTGAAGAAATGGTTGGCAACTCCAACGAATATCTTTACGGACAGGCCTCTGATTTTCCATTTGAAAATTTAGGAAGCGACAACCTGGGTATTGGCGCAAAGGCGGACAGAGTTTCGACCTCGTTCGCCGACAAAATGCTTATTTCGTACTTCGCCCGCCTCAATTATAACTACCGGGAACGTTATCTGTTAACCGCGACCTTGCGCCGTGACGGCTCCTCCGTTTTCAGCGAAAAGAATAAGTGGGGCTGGTTCCCATCCTTCTCAGGCGCCTGGCGGATCAGTGAAGAAAACTTTATGAAGAGTATCGACGCGATCAGTAATCTGAAACTTCGTACGGGCTACGGAGTCGTAGGTAACGACAATATTGCGAGCAATTTATCGCTGACCTTACTCAGCGCTTCCAAATACGGTTCGGGCAATTCGCTGATCACCGTGCTTCAACCCAAGCAATTGGCCAATTCCAATCTGAAATGGGAAGGATCGGCTACTGCAAACATCGGTGTTGATCTTGGTCTTTTCAATAACCGGCTGGGGCTTACAGTCGATGTTTATAAAAGAAATTCCAAAGACTTGCTTCTTGCCGCGGACTTAGGCTACATCACCGGATTTGGTTCACAGGTGCGAAATACAGGGGAAGTTGAAAACAAAGGTCTTGAAATCACACTCAATTCCATCAATATTGAGAACAAAAAGGGTTTAACGTGGCAGACGGATTTCAATATTTCTTTTGTCAGGAACAAACTGATTGCCCTCAACTCGGGACAGTCGGTAATTTATTCGAGATCTGCGTTTTCCAGTGATTATACCGGATATGATTATTATGCAACGGTAGGCCATTCGCTTGGGAGCATGTATGGTTATGTATTTGATGGGGTTTACCAGATGTCAGATTTCGATTTGGTAAATGACAGTTATGTGCTGAAAGAAGGCATTACCGATATTTCGGCACATTATGGTTCTCCGGTGGTGCCGGGTGTGATCAAATATAAAGATGTTGACGGAGATGCCGATCATGTCATAACAGCTGACGACCGTACCAGAATTGGCAATGGGTACCCGACTTTTTTCGGTGGGTTAACCAATACATTGACCTACAAAGGGATTGATTTTAGTTTCAGCCTTCAGTACTCATACGGGAACGACATTTTTAACGCCACCAAGCTTTTTAGCAGCCTGACCCGGGAAATGAACCGGAATCTGATGGCCGGGGTCGCTGACCGGTGGACGCCGGAGAACCCGTCGAATAATGTGCCGTCGACGAAAGGGTATATTGCCAACGAAGTCTATTCAAAATTCATTGAAGATGGCTCTTACCTTCGTATGAAAAACGTTACACTCGGGTATACTTTGCCAAAAAAATGGACCAGACGGTGCTTCATCAGTCAATTCCGGGTGTATGCCACCGCCCAGAATTTGTTTACGATCACAAGCTACTCGGGATATGACCCCGAAGTGTCCACCCGCACCGGGACCACGCTGACACCCGGAGTTGACTGGAGCGCTTACCCCAGGAGCCAGGTCTATTCATTTGGTGTTGATGTCCAGTTTTAGTGATTTAAAAAATAGAAATACCATGAAAAATATTTTTCTTTTCATCGTTTTGGGAGTGTTAATGACTGCGTGTGAAGACATGCTCAAAGAAGAATCCAAAACTGAAATAGATCAAAACGCGTTCTTTGGTGATGCGGCTGATGCGGAAACCGCCTTGCTGGGTGTTTATCTTGATTTTTCAGAAAACGACACCTATGGGCTTAATTTATCGTTATTCTTTCCTGCGGGCAATGACTTGCAGCAGTGCGGGCTCAATTCAATCGCGAACTTCAGGGCGCTGCCTACGAATACTCATACGCCGGCAGAAGCTTATGTTGTCAACACCTGGAGGGCAATATACACGGTTGTTTACGACGCCAATAATTTTATCGAAGCTTTGACCAAACGGATGGACGGGTTCACGGCCGATGACAAAGCACTTGCGGATATCTATATTGGCGAAGCCAAAACGCTCCGGGCGCTGGCCTATTTTGAGCTGGTAAGGTACTGGGGAAATGTCCCTCTGCTGAAAACAACCGCCGATTCGGAAAAACCGAATGAGGAGCATGTGCAGGCCAAACCCGAGGAGGTTTATGCGTTTATTGAGCAGGATTTGAAAGAGGCCGCCGAGGTTCTTCCGTGGTCAACGGGAGAGGATATTCGTTCGAATTCATCTTTCCGGATGTCACGCGGCGCAGCGCTCGGCCTGCTGGGAAAGGTATATTGCCAATGGGCGGGTTACCCGCTCCGGGACAATTCCAAGTGGGAGAACGCTGCTGAGGTTTTGAGTGAAGTCATTGGTTCTGGTTATCACTCCTTGTTGCCCGATTACGAAACGTTTTGGAGCAATATGGCAAAAGGCGTTTGGGCGCCACAGGAAAGCTTGATTGAAATCAGCTTTTATGATGCAACAAGCACAAGTAACTATGCCCCAACGGGTCGAATTGGGAAAGCTAACGGTGTAGTAACCAATGTAATACCTGGTGTCAGGGGAAGTAACCAGGCCTTATTCAATGTGACATTCTCATTTGTTCAGGACTTTTATAGTCAACAGGACCCGCGGTATGGTTTATCCATAGCCGACTATTATTATTCGGGCGAATCAAAATTGAAACGGTCAAAATACCCGATCGAACAATACTCCAAGGATACAAAAAACTGGATTAACCTGGCGAATAATAAGTTTGATTGGGTGAAATATCTTGATAGATCAGCGTATTTTGTCAATAATTACTCTTCTTGCACAAACTGGCCTTTTATGCGGTATTCCGATGTTCTGCTGCTCTATGCCGAGGCGGTGAACGAAGCGAAAGGAGCGCCAACACAGGCGGCGTTCGATGCCATCAACATGGTGCGCAGGCGCGGTCACGGGCTGGACGTTTCGACTGCCGACGCAACTGTTGACGTTCCCTCCTCTTACGGTTACAACGAATTTCAGCAGGCTGTTCGCGACGAACGCAAATGGGAGCTTTGCTTCGAAGGTCACCGCAAGATGGACCTGGTACGCTGGGGAACTTACTATGACGTAATAAAGGATACGAAAACAAGACTTGTATCACTGCTGGGCTCTCGTGGTTATTACAGTATAGCGGACTATACCGTTAAAGATAAACACGAACTCCTGCCTATCCCGCAACGCGACCTGGACCTTCTCCCTAACCTCCGGCAAAACCCGAATTGGGAATAGACTTGGCAGCAGACTGATAAAAATGACAGGTTGAAGGGGTTGTTTTGAAAGAATGAAGCTTTTGGAACAACCTTTTTGACCTTCTTAACCCGTATAAAAAGATTGTACATGAATAGGATACTGATTTCAGCCATTTTCTGTCTGGCATGGACTTTTTGCTTATCCGACGAATATTGTATTTTGGATTACGGTGCGACAGGCAATGGGAAAGCGTTGTGTACGCGGGCTATCCAGGCCGCGGTCGATGACTGTTCGGCCAGGGGTGGAGGAAAGGTTATCGTACCGCCAGGAGATTACTACACGGGTGCCATTTTTCTGCGCTCATTTGTGGAACTTCATTTGGAAGAGGGCGCACAGCTCATTGGTTCTGTCAATTACGACGATTATCCGGATTTGGCCACCGACAGGAAAGGAGTCGTGAATGGCTTTAATGTTCATGACGCGGCAATAACAGGTTTTGGCGTCATTAATGGAAATGGCGGAGAACCGGCCTTTCAACTGGGGGGAAATGGTGTTTTGCGCCCATATCTCCTTGTTCTGAATGATTGCCGGAAGATGAACATCCAGGACATCACACTCGTTAATTCATCTTTCTGGACGTTCCGTATCCGGGATTGTGAGGAGGTATTTGTCAGAGGATTAAAAATCTTTTCCCACACCAATTTTAATAACGATGGGATAGATATTGACGGGAAGAATATCATCGTCTCAGATTGTTTAATCGATGCAACAGATGATGGCATCTGCTTTAAAAGCGATAACCCTGAACGCCTCTGTGAGAACGTGACCGTGACCAACTGCATCGTCGCGTCGAATTGTAATGCAATTAAGTTTGGTACAGCATCCCGTGCAGGATTCAGAAATATTGCCGTGAGTAATTGTGTGATAAAGACTCCGGCGAATAATGATTTGTTTGCGTATCCCTATTTTTCCGTTCCCGGTGTTACCGCTTCGGTTGTAAATAATTCAGGCATTTCGATCGAAGAAGTTGACGCTGGGGCGTTGGAGAAGATTACCATTACCAATATTACGATGGAGAATGTTCTCACTCCGCTTTTTATCCGGCTTGGTCAGCGTAACCCTCGTCCTGTAAAATACCTGAAGGATGTGGTGATCTCGAATATTGTGGCAACGGGTGTCAGTCACATGAGCTGTTCAATTACGGGGATTCCCGGGAGCCGCGTGGAAAACGTGAAAATAAGCAATGTGATATTAAATTACAACGGAGGAGGGCTTAAAAACTTGGCACATAAAGAAGTTCCCGAACAGGAAAAGGCATATCCGGAGAATAAAATGTTCGGCCCCTCCTTACCTGCTTATGGTTTTTTCATCCGTCATGCTGATAATATTACGCTCGACAATATTCATATCAATTTGCTCTACAACGATGAGCGTTATGCTTTTTATCTGGAAGACGCCCATCATATTTGCCTGAATGGCGTGACCCTTCAGGAACATATGTCGCCTCTGCCTGTGTTTAAGATAAAGGATTGCGAAAACCTGACAATCTCCGGTTTCCGCGCATATTCAACAGTCAGGAAGTTTATAGAAGCAGAGGGTAATAATTCGCATGTCAAAATTGTTCAAAACGATTTGGCGAATGTAAAGAAGATTGTTTCTGGAAATTCCAAAGGATTGGTCAGAAAATTTAATATCAAGTAGTATTTTGTGATGAAGAGAAAAACTTTTTTCCTGATGACGGCTTTGTGCTTATCCCTGACCGGTGTAGCGCAGGAAAAGCCGCATTCGAGTATCCCTGACCCGGTAAAACATTCTATTGTTAAGTGGGCGTTCCGCATGCCGCTCGATTATATCATGGAGCAGGCAAAGCCTCTTGATATTAACGCTTTTGAGATGATACCGCCTGAAAAATGGGCAGAGGTTCAGGCGAATGGATGTGAAGTATTGGTTGCTTGTGGCGCCGATATGGGGCCGGAACGAGGTTTCTCGAACAAAGACTTCCATCCGCAATTGATACGGAATTACAAGACGGTTATTCCCCTGGCTGCAAAAGCGGGTATTAAATATATCGTTTGTTACTCGGGGATTGACTACGAGGGCGATTTTCAGCGATCCGTTGATAATTGTACGGAAGGCTTAAAGGCCATCATGCGGTCGGCAGAAAAAAATGGTGTAACGATATTGATGGAGCTTTTTAGCCCGAACGAAGCAAAGGCCAGATACTTTAAATACAGTTATCCTGGTTATATTGCCTCATCGGCAAAAATTGGAGCAATGATATGTGATCGGGTCAATTCTCCTAATCTGAAACTTTTATATGATGTTTGGCAGATGTATGACAGTGGCGCGAATATTCTTGAAGATATTGAAAAATATCATGGATATATTGCCCATTATCATGTCTCAGGAATAAAGAACCCACATCAGGCACTGACTGCCAATGAACCGCTCGATTTTAAAGCGGTGATCCGTGCAGTCTATTCAACAGGTTATACAGGCTATATCGGTCACGAATACATGATTGAAAAAGATATTCCTGAAAAGCTGGATAATGTCGCAGAAATCCTCGCTATTGGAGACAGGAGGCGCTATAATGTCCCGTTTGAAGTAAAATCCTGGGCAGATTCGCTGCTTTCGTATGTAACGCTTAACTACATGCCCGCTGATCAATATCACTGGAACTGGAGAGAGGCGACACTCCTTCGTGCAATGATAGCAATTTCTGAAGGCCCTGGTCTGAAAGCTTTTGCTTTGGATTATATCAGGTCGGCCATTGACCACGTGAAGGAGAACGCGAATGCGCGGCATCCAAATGCTTTGGCTTCAGCTATGGGACTTGCTTTTTTGAGTCGTGAATCTGAACGAAAGGCCGATTATATGGCATTGGCTGAGCAGTTGTACGAGCAATATCTGAAAATACCACGGGCCGCCAACGGAGCTTGTTCCCATCGTCCCAATGTGATAGAAATATGGGATGATACCATCTTTATGATTGACGAATTTCTACTCGAAATGTATAAGACAACAGGCGATGAGAAATAT
>CAZOYZ010000255.1:0-7721 GCA_964584045.1 uncultured Prolixibacteraceae bacterium
CGTTTCCCTGAACTGTCCTTTGTTATTTTTCTTCTGCTCAGGTAATCTGAATTTCTTTCATTTACATTAGCCGTTTTAAACGCTCGGTAAAGTCTCAAACTTCGTTTGGCCTTTGCTCTCGCTTAAATAAAACGTTCCTTCAATCCGTCACTCCTTCAATCTCTCAATCCTCAATTCTAATATTCTAATATTCTAATCTTCTAATATTTCCTTTATGGGGTAGGGATTTTCATTTTGTCGTGTATAGAGTATGAAAGCACATCAAAATGGAAAATAAAATTCATCAGTACCTTGAAGGAAAGTTAACGGAAGAAGAACAACTGGAACTGCTTCGCTGGATAAAAGACGGTGATCACCAGGCATCCTTCGAGTCTGTAAAAAAGGCATGGTGGGTCGATCAGGCCAATCGTCCTGACCAGAAGATGAGAGATTTAAATACCCTCAGGATTAGCGAAAGGATTGCAGAGAGGCGTCAGCTTAAATCGGTTTATAAATCCCTTAAAACCTACAAATATGCCGCTGTTGCGTTGTTATTGATCAGTTTATCCATTGTTCTGTACCATGCCGGTTCAAGGAAAGAGCCCGGGAACATGTTTACCGAAATCTATACCCGGTATGGACAGGTTTCAGGAATCACGCTTCCCGATGGTTCCGAAGTCTGGATCAATTCCGGTACAAAACTTAGCTTCGACAATCGCTTCAATTTAAATAACAGGGAAGTAAAAGTAGAGGGTGAAGCTTTCTTTTCGGTTGCTAAAGATGAAAAAATACCATTCATTGTCGATTTGGGGACGTTGAAAGTCAGGGTAACCGGAACCCGGTTTAGCGTCTCCAACTATGAAGACTCCGAAGATATGAAAATTGTCCTGGAGAAAGGGTTGCTGAACATTCAGTCTGCAAATAACAAACTGATCACGAAATTAGTCCCGGATGAGATGGCTCTTTTTAAGAAGTCGAAAAAAACACTTGAAAAATCAGTGGTCAATCCTGAACATTATACTTCGTGGAGAAACGGGATTATTCATATTTATGAATTACCGCTGAAAGAAGTCGCGCTGAAGCTGGAGAAACGGTACAATCAAAAGTTCAGGATTGATCCGGCAACCAAAGATATACCGCTCACATTCAGTATTGAAAATGAATCCCTTCCGGAAATACTTCGTTTGCTTGAAAAAATAGCATCCATTCATGCAGTCCAACAAGGAGACACCATCAACCTGAAGTATGAAAACTAAAACAGACTAATACAAAAACAGGAAAGTGTGGCAACACTTTCCTGCGGTTCACATGTCATTGAAATGACATTTTTAATAAACCTTTAAAATCAGTACAAAATTATGAAAAAAAACTTATTGATCAGGGGAGCATGGCCCCCTTTTGTAGAATCTAAAACAGGAAGGATTATGAGGTTAATATTTCTATTTCTTCTGTTGGGGTTAATGCAGGTCGCTGCCAACTCCTATAGCCAGGTCACCAGGCTTAACCTTGAATTGCAAAATGTGACCATCAGAGAAGTCTTGCAGTCTATCGAAAGCCAAAGCAAATACCGCTTTGCTTACAGCTCCGGGTTTGTCGATCTGGACCATAAGGTGGATGTGTCTGTCAAAGACAAGACCATCAATGAGATCCTGCAGAGCCTGTTTGACGGAACAAAGATCAGATACGAGATCCAGGATCGCATGGTGATGCTGTATGCCAACGATGAGAATACAGCGGCACAGCAAACCAGAACGGTCTCCGGCAAAGTTACCGACTCGTCGGGTGCCCCGCTTCCGGGCGTCACGGTAATTTTGAAGAATACGATGCAGGGAACCGTTACCGATGTTAACGGTGACTTCATGCTTTCGAATGTCCCTCCCAATGGCGTGCTGGTCTTTTCATTTGTAGGAATGAAAACCCAAGAAATACCGGTGGACAGTAAAACGGTTATCAATGTCATGATACAGGAAGAGGCGTTTGGTATTGAGGAAGTGGTCGCCATTGGTTACGGTACGGTCCGAAAAAGTGATTTAACAGGATCGGTATCCAGTGTCAAAGCGGAAACCCTGGAAAAAATGCCGGTAACCAACCTAAGCCATGCTTTGCAGGGGAGGGCTTCAGGTGTTCAGGTCCGGCAAACTCAACCTCAACCTGGCGGAGAGATCAGCGTCAGGGTTCGCGGTGTAAGTACGATCATGGGCGATCCAGATCCTTTGTATATCATTGACGGCGTTATCGGAGCCAATATTAATACGGTAAGCTTAACGGATGTTGAATCCATTGAAGTGTTAAAGGACGCATCTTCTACGGCTATCTACGGATCCAGGGGGTCGAACGGCGTTATTCTGATCACGACAAAATCAGGAAAAACCTCCAGAAGCTCCGTGGAGTTCAGCAGTTACCGGGGATGGCAAAAAGTCGCCAATAAGTTAGACATGCTGGACGCTTATGAGTATGCAAAATGGATGAATGAATTACAGGTTAATGCCGGAAAAAGCGAATGGTGGGATTTAGACAATCTGCCCGAAACCACGGACTGGCAGGACGAAATGTATAGCGTGGCACCAATGGAAAATTATAATTTATCATTTTCCGGAGGAGGAGAAAATACAACTTATTTTTTATCGGCTAATTATCTTAATCAGGAGGGAGTTATTGAAAACAGCGGATACAAGCGTTACAATATCCGGTTGAATCTCGAATCCAGGGTCAGCAACCGGTTAAAGGTCGGAGGAAACATGTCTCTCAGCCACGCAAGAAAGAATAATTTTGTTAATGAAGGACAAGACGGGAAAAGTATCATTAATCTGGTTTTATCGATACCGCCCACCAATTCTCCGTATGATGAGAACGGAAATCTGGTCAATTCATTTCAAAGAAAAACAACCTCCGGCTATGCAACAGATGTCAATTATCTTTTTAATCAGGCACACATTACCGATTTCAGAGTGTCTGCCGACATTACCGGCAACATCTTTGCAGATTTTGAAATTTTGGAAGGTCTGGAGTTTAAACCAAGTATCAATTACCAGCTAACTTCACGAAAGTCAAATTATTTTTGTCCAAGTACAGTTTACAGAAGTCCCGCCTACAGCAATGCGAGCGTTTCGACTTCAGATGCCTATTCAATTCAGGCAGACATGCTTCTCAGTTATGTCAAATCATTTAATGATACTCATCATTTCAACGTGCTGGGCGGGTTTACCTCTTCAAAATATAGTTCGGAGAGCGTCAGCGCAAGCGGGGGTGAATTTGCACTGGATTTGTACGAATACCATTTATTATCCTCAGGTACTTTAAACCGGATGGGAGTATCATCCGGCCTTTCTGAAAGAAGCAGGCTGGGATATTTTGGCAGGGTCAATTACGATTATAAGAAAAAGTACTACCTCACTCTTAACGGACGCTATGATGGTTCTTCCATTTTTGGGGTGGATTCCAAATGGGGCTTTTTCCCTTCCGGTGCGGTTTCATGGAGATTATCAGAAGAATCGTTTATCAAAAATACCGGGTTGTTCGAGGATTTGAAACTGAGAGCTTCGTACGGGGTTACGGGGAGCGAAGGTTTGAACCCGTATTCTTCACATGCGCGATTATCGGTAAGTACAGTAGGAATTATAAACGGAAATAAAACGACATCGTACTATCCGGGTTCGATAGCTGTTCCCGATCTGAAGTGGGAGGAAACAGCCATGCTTGACATTGGTGTTGACGCATCTTTTTGGGGAGGCAGATTGAATATCGTAGCGGATTATTATAAAAAGAAGACAAAGGATTTATTTTTGAACCTTCCTATTCCGATGACCAGTGGTGTTAACAGTGTGACCAGAAATATCGGCAGAACAAAAAATGAAGGTTTTGAATTTGGAGCGAATGCGGTCATCTCTCAAAAGAAGTTTGGCTGGACGACGGATATTAACTTTTCTACGGAGAAGATGAAGGTGACTGATCTGGCGGGGATACCCAGCATGGTCATGGGGCAGATCAATATCGTGGATGTTCATATTGTTCAGGTTGGAGAATCGATCGGCTCTTTTTATGGGTATGATACCGACGGGATCTGGCAAACAGCCGATTTGGAAAGCCTGTCAGTCATTCCAAAGCAGGACGGAGTTCCTGTTCAGCCTGGTAATGTTAAAATTATTGATCAGAACGGAGATGGCGATATCACTTCTGATGACCGGACCATTATCGGCAACGCGTTTCCCAAGGTGTATGGTGGATGGAACAATACCTTTACCTACAAAGGTTTTGATGCTACTTTCGCGCTTAACTTTGTTTATGGGAACGATGTTTATAATTTCAATTATTTTTGGAATGCGAGGATGGTGGGGACCGTTTACAACCGTTTAAAAACAGTCCTGGATTACTGGTCTCCCGAAAACCCTTCCAATTCTACGCCCCGCTTGAATTATCGTTTTCCGTATCCATCACTTAATTGCAAGAATTTTCATCTGGAAGATGGTTCTTATTTGCGTTTGCAGGAGGTAACCCTGGGATATTCGCTTCCTTCAAAAGTACTTTCAAAGCTAAAGATGAACAAATTCCGGTTCTATGTCCAGGCAACGAACCTGTTGACATTCACCAAATACAGCGGGTATGACCCTGATGTAAACATTACCGGCAACAGCAACTCTCTTTATGGTATTGATTGGGGATCTTATCCCAATGTGACCACATTTTTGATCGGATTGAATTTAGGATTCTAAACGAACTTAAAATTTGAAGCAATGAAATTTTTGAAGTCTACAATATTCATTTTACTTGTTTTTGTGGCAGGTTGTGATGATTTTCTCAATGAAGATATCAAGACTTTTGCAGCACCGAAGGAATTAATGCTTACAAAAAGTGGAATTGAGCAGTGTGTGAACGGGATTTATCTTCCGGGATATGATTTTTATTCGAGTAAATTTTTTCTGGGGATGTTTTCTCTTTCAACAGATGAAGGACTTACTGTTCATCAAGCCGGACAAACGGCTTGGGCCGACATTCATTATTACGTCCATAACGCTTCGAACGAGAGTGTATATGCCTGTTGGCAAGCGAATGTAAAGGGTATTTCTTACGCCAATATGGTTCTGGATAATATGCCGGTATTGGGTACTCTGAATATTTCCGGAGAAGAACAGTTCTTGAATTATAAAAAGGGAGAAGCCTTGTTTCTCAGGGCCCTGTATTATTATCAACAGGTGATGGCATTTGGCTCCGTGCCTCTGTTGACTGAACTCAACTACATGGAACTCTATCATCCAAAAGCGCCGGTCGAAGAAATATTTGCCCGGATTATCAATGATCTCACAGAAGCCGAGGGACTGCTTCCGGGCTGGAAAGATCAATTGGCCGAAGCAGGGAGGCCGACCCGCGGAGCTGCTAAATCCTTATTGGGTATTGTTTACTTGTCCCGTGCAGGTTCAGATGCCAAAGAGCCGGTCGATTATCAGGAAGCAGCAGCGAAATTTAAAGAGGTAATCGACAACGAGGGGTATGATCTTTGGGAAAGCTATTCGGATGTTTTTCTTCCTGCCAATAAAAATAAAAAAGAAGATATCTTTTCATGGCAGTTTGAATACGGGATGACTTCTTCGCCCTTTAATAATTATACGACTTTAACTCCAAATCCGGATGGATGGGAAGGAGCAGGTTCGGCCGGAATCACATTGAGTTTATATCAGGCGTTTGAACCGAACGATGAAAGAACAATGACATTTCACGGAGGGCCGGTCGTTTTACCAGGGCTTTCAGCCGGGCAATACATAAATCAACGTACGGGAGGTGTCGTCTATTCAGAACTGATCTGGTGCGAGAAATTCCGGGATCCTGTACATGCGCCTTTGGGAAATGCCTCAGGTACAAACTGGCCGTTGATCCGGTATGCGGATGTTCTGCTAAGCTATGCGGAAGCATTGAACGAAGTCAATAACGGTCCGAATACGGAAGCTTACCGGGCAATGAATAAGGTTCGTGAACGCGCCGGAATACTGCCGCTGTCCGGATTGTCAAAACAAGCTTTCTTCGATGCAATTGTAAAAGAGCGTCTTACGGAGCTATATTTGGAAGGGAAACGGTTTTATGATTTAAAGAGATGGGGCTTGCTGGAACAAAAAGTGGAAGCAGACCGGGATGTCGATGTAAAAATCCCTAAACATCTGTATTTTCCTATTCCGCAGAAAGAACTGGATGCCAACTACGATCTTGTTCAAAATGAATATTGGTAAAATTGTACCGGGTGGGCGGTCAACTACAAGGTAGTCGACCGCTCACCCTTTTTAAAGTCGTTATCTCTGTCGATGATCATTCATTGCGTCCTTAAATTTGAGGAGGCAGAGTGCCGTAAAAGATGTGTTTTTACGAATTTTCAATCATTTATTTTTTAACGAACCATATGATGAGAAAAAAATGTACAATTTTTTTGTTGTTCATGATATTCCTGTCAAGTTCTTGTGAAAAAAAAGCTGTTAGTCCTTATTATTACCTTGCGGAATTAAAAACAGCGTGTAAAACTGGTTTTTCAAACGGTGGCTGGAAATATGACAGGTATAAAGATTTAAAATCACTGGATGCCTGTACTTCCATGGTGGTTGCCGATTTAAAAGGCCCTGGTGTTATCACCCACATCCATACGACAAGACATCAGCCTGAAAAATTGTTTTCAAGAGGGATTGTCATACTCATTTATTTTGATGGTGCAAGCGAACCTGCCGTTTGTTGTCCTCTGTCCGATTTTTTTGGAGATGGCAGCAATGGTAACAGTCATGATTTTTCTTCGAATTTAATAGAATGTGCTCCATGGAGTTATAATGCTTATATCCCTATGCCTTTTAAGGAAAGTGCGAAGGTTATATTGAGAAACGACACGGATAAAAATGCAAGTAATTATAGTTACGTGGAGTGGGAGAAACTGCCAAAATGGGAAGACAGGTACGGTTATTTTCATGCGACCTATAATAGGAAGTTGTTTCGTCTGGATACGTTAACCGAAGTTACATTTTTCAAGATAGAAGGCACAGGACATTTTATCGGTCGTCAGATGAGTATAACTACAGATGATCCGATGTTTCGCAAGGGGTTTGAGTTTGTTATGGAAGGCAATAACGAAGTCAATATAGATGAAGAGGAAAGGCTTATTGACTATCTGGGGACAGAGGATTCGTATACATTTAGTTGGGGTTTCAGGGAAGAGTTTATTGGATTACATGCAGGTATGCCTTTGATAGAGTTAGGAGATACCAGCTACTTGTCAATTTATCGGTTTCACGATCACATGCCCATCAGATTCAATAAAAGACTGGAATGGAAAATAAACTGGCAGCACGAATACAAAATTGATATTGGCAAAAATGATGGGTGTGTGGATTATGCATCCGTATTTTACTGGTATCAAGATGTTCCCGCAGGATTTACTCATGACCTGCTGCCTCCGGTTAGCGAAAGACAGTTAAGAATGATTAAATAAGCCCGATCATTTGAACGATCAGGGTTAACGGTGTTTTTGATGAAGTATAATTTTTGTGATTTGTAAAACAATGGAAGAATGAATAGATTATTGAAAATGAAAAGAATTATCATTGTGACGTTTTTGTTATTTTGTTCAGCATTGATCACCTTAGGGCAAAATAATTCAGTTTGTTGGCGAAAGGATTATTTTACCGGGCAACCGATGCAGATTGGCAATAACGTTCAGTTTCTTTTCGATGATTATATCGTGGAGGATAAGTACGGCTTGGAAAGGATTGTAGGACCTG
>CAZOYZ010000256.1:0-4640 GCA_964584045.1 uncultured Prolixibacteraceae bacterium
TATATGTGGGATGAAATCTGCTGAAATGAAGGGGCGTATTTTCAAAACCATTTTGCAGCAGCCATTCACACATCCGCTTGATCATGTCCGGATCGTCCGTCCAGGAAGGTACGACCAGGTTGGTGATCTCGAGCCACACGCCTTCATCCTTCATGGTTTTGAGCGTATCAAGGATGGGCTGCAGCTTCCCGGCATTCAGCCTCAGATAGATCTCATCGCTGAACGACTTCAGGTCCACATTGGCCGCGTCTATCACTTTACAAAGCTTCAGCAGAGGTTCCCGGTTAATATAGCCGGCCGTGATCATCACATTTTTAATACCTTCCTGTCTGGCCAAAACAGAGGAATCGTAAGTATACTCATAAAAAGTGATGGGCTCCGAATACGTATATGCGATCGACTCGCATTGTTCCCGTTTGCAGGCCTCGATCACCTGGTCGGGAGGCAGATCCACATTTTGTGTTTCCTTTGGACTGCGTTGCGAGATGGTCCAGTTCTGACAATTCATACAGGCCAGGTTACATCCCGCAGTGGCGATCGAAAAGGCTCTCGTCCCCGGCAGAAAATGAAGCAAAGGTTTCTTTTCGATGGGATCGACATGCACCGCACAGGGATTTCCGTATGCCATGGAATACAGCTTGCCGTTCCGGTTTTCACGGTTCCGGCAGTCTCCGGTTTCCCCTTCAGCGATCGTGCATTCGTTCGGACAAATCATACAGCGCACTCCCCTTGGAGTTACCTGGTAAAACATCGCTTCCTTTATCCGTTTGTCTTCTTTCCCGGAGGACATGGCGTCGGAATCTCCGGCATATGCAATACCCCCTGCCCCCAATAATGTCGCTTTCAAAAATTGCCGTTTGTTCATACTTTAGATTTTTAGATTCTCAGATCCTCAGATTTTCAGATAAAAGGTCTCAGAAAAATATTTACAAAAATACCGTATCACATCAATAAAGATCATTCCCTGATCCTGAGAGCCAGTAACCCGCTGAAAATATTCAGGCACGCCACCAAAGCGCAGCCATAGACCAACCCCAGTACGGGCAGCAGGACTAACGGGGTCATGAAAAAACCAAACGCTGCACCGGCCAGATCGGTACTGTAATTGGTGCCGGAGATTTCGCCGTAACTTGCCGGCCGAAGCCTGGAAGCCATGTTAAACTCGTGTCCGGTAACAAATGCCAGGACAAAGATCAGCACAAAAAACAGCAAACCAGCCGGAAAATTCAATTCTGCGATCTGCCCGGTCAAAAAAATAAAGACCGGCAGCAGCAGGGAAAAAAGAGCCAGTAAAAACTGAAGGGCCGCATAATATCTGCCCCGGCAACGATCCCGGCGCTTAAAATCCACGAAACTGCCCAGGGCCAGCCCACCCATAAAAACGCTAAAGAAGAAGGCAACAGCCAGATAAATACTTCCAAAAAAAATCTGGAAGGCCAGTAACAGGGTCACCTCAAGTGAAGCTGACGTGAACCCGCCGGTGTAAAGGCCCGCCGTCACCGGGTTGAGCCTGAAAAACCAAAGCAGGAACGGGACCAACGCAATAAGAACCGGAAGATAATAGCCGGCGCCAAAAAGATGAAGCCAATGCCCGGTCTGTTTGACAAACATAAACGGGTTAAAATCTTGATTGACCGGCGTACCGGCTTCAAACCCGGCCACCAGTTCCCGTCCCCTCCCCGACAACAGTTCATCATCCAGATAATACGTATTCACATATTCATTTTCAACACCTTTTTCCTCTGCCAATCGGGATAAATCCGATGACAGGTGGCTATCAGAAGCCAAAAAATAGTTTTTCTCTCCAGGCAACAGCAAAAGATACCGAAAATGTTCTCCCAACGTGTTCCAGAGCGAGGCGTTCACCTCCCCTGCATTCTCCTCCGCGTAGTTCACCGTGGAAGGAAGGCTCGTACAGACAATACTCTGCTTACTGCAGTGTTTTTTTACACTTCGAAAAAACTCTTCCGTGTAAAACCGGTTAAATCCGAGGGTAGAAGGAGGCGGCAAATTGATCAAAATGACATCATAGGTGTGAGTTGTCCTGCTGAGAAAAACCCTGATGTCCTTTTTTACGATTTCAACCAGTCCGGGCTGTTCCGTAAAACCGGATAAATGCTTCCAATGTCTGAAAATCTCCGGATTTGTCTCCAGATAGGTGATTTTCTTTACATCATATTTTTTTATTTCTTCGATCATGCCCGAAATCCCACCCGAAATCAGCAAGACCTGCTGCGGATGTTCATGCTGCAGCATGGCAAAATGAACAGCTTCTTCGCTTACGGTCAGATTGTCGGTGTAAAACTGCAGCGCATTGTTTTCATAAAAATTCACCTGTCCGGCCTGGCGGGTGACAACAAGATTCCCATAGCTGGTACTCTGGCCAAGAATGATCTCCTGATTAGGATACAGCCACTTTTTGACCCGGAGGTCCGGATTGAACCCAAAGATGAAAACCAGGATCAGGATACCGAAAACAGGTAACCAGAATTGTTTCCGGAACTGCCCTTTTCCATTCATCCAGATTCCTGTCAGACATACCGCACCGGTCGTCAGACCGATGATCTGAAAGGAATTAAAAAAACGTCCGAGTACCAGGCTAAAGATCAGTCCGCCGGCCAGGCTGCCCAGCGATTCGTAGGAATAAGCCTTACCGGTCAGATTTTTATTCGCCGACAATGATAAACCTGCGGCAAAAATAGTGAACAAGTATCCCGAAAGGAAAGTTACGGGGAATAATAACAGAAAAACCCCCGCAAGCGATGTTCCCGGACCAATGACTGTTCCGGGTGGGAAAAGCTGACTTTTTAACCAATAAAGCAAAGCGACCACAACGGCCGGCATAAAGGTCAGACCGGCCAACATTTTTACTCCTTTGCCCGGATCTAAACCGGCATTCACCTTTCGCCCCGCATGACGGGCTCCCAAGCCTGTTAAAAGCATCCAGCCTGCCATCACCACACCCACGATAAGTTCGTTCCCTGCCAGCACACTCATGAATTCCCGGATCAAAACTACCTGGCTGATCATGGTAACAACGCCCAGCAAAAACAGAGAATAAGCGGATCCCGGATGTCCGTGCAAAAGATGCTCAGGATCGCTTACCGCCTCTTTTCTCCCCGAACGGGTAAAGTAATATTTCAGGTGCCAGGACAGATGGAAAAAGGAGATGAAGGCCATTCCGGCTCCTAAAATCACATGCCACCTTAAGATCTGGTCGTACCATGGAATGTCAAGTTTATAGTTGATCTTGACGATGCTGAATAAACCGGACAGGCCACAGACCAGGAATGTCAACAGCAATAAAATATTCCAGAATTTCCGGTGTGCTTTAAGCGTAATCATTCCCCATTGAGAAAACAACCGGGTGATGAAGTAAGCCATCAACGTCAGAACGGCAACCGGAAGCAATGGATAAACGGTATTCATGGATCCGTGTTAAGCGATTCTTCCTCACTGAATACCAAAGCTTCATAGGTATAAAGTTCTGCATCTTTCCAGCCATCCCAGCCGATTCCAGCTTTGTCACGGGCACAATATCCCAGAAATTCTTCCTTACTCCATCCCGTCGTGGCAGCGACCTGAGGCAGGAACGTACCACTTCTGCCTCCTTTGATCATATAAATCCCTTGTTTTCCCATCTCAAACTCATCGATGCTGTCAATGCGTTTCAGGGGTGACAAAACGGAGATCTCCAGGTCAATGTCCTCCATTTCCCCGGCTTCCACCGCGGTAAACCGGAAATCCTGGAATGCAGCCGCAACTGCCATCTTTTGAACGACCTGATACAAAGGCCCCGTTGCCAGAATCTGACCAATGCATCCTCTTAACCGGCCTTTCTTATGCAGGGAAACAAAAGCGCCGCACGGAGCCTTTAAGTGTTCGGGTAAGCCGGAAATATCGGCAACGGATAAGCTTTCGTTTTGCAAACGGCGCGCGATCGCGTCTTTTGCCAGCCTCAGCAAATACGCTTTTTCTTCAGAAGAAAGTGAAAAAGAGGCAGTTCCGTTCTTTCGTAAAAATGCAAAGGAATGATACCCAACCACGCGGTGCTTATCGCCATAGTCGGTATCTCCGGAATTCATGTATCTGAGGTGGCAGACTTTCATTCCTGGTGTTTCAGAAGAAAGATACATCAGGGTGAGTATTGCTCCCTGTCCACAGGCGCTGGTGGACAATCCGGGTATTTGTCCGGATTCATTTTCCCGGACCGCCTTCACAAAATTCTCTGCCGAATTGGACTTTATGGCGTCCCCTGTTGCCCGATCGGCCCGAAGCGCACCGTTATAATCAGGATAATGGGAAAAATCACTGCTAATGATAAACAGGTTCCTTTCGTTGAAATACGGTTTCAGGGCCTCAGCGATCTTTCGGCACGTGACCGGTGATTGCGTTCCCATCACAATAGGGACGATCGTAAACTCATGTTTAAGCCTGTGTTGCAGAAAAGGAAGCTGAACCTCAATACTGTGTTCTTTTGCATGCGCCTCCGCATGGTATTCAAACAAGCGACAATCCCTGATCAGCTGGTTGGCGATGTCCGTGTCGACTGCAACAGCGCCCAAAGGCGTCTGGTAACTTCCCCTGTTATAAACAGAAGCACCGTTTAACCAGGCATGATGGCAGGTACCGATCAGAAA
>CAZOYZ010000256.1:4740-7679 GCA_964584045.1 uncultured Prolixibacteraceae bacterium
ATTTTTTTTATACTTTCCTTACCCTGAAAACAACATCATCATCCCCAATTTGTGCTCTTAACAAATAGATCCCCGAATGGTGGTCGTCCACGTCCAGCTTGATCCGTTGTATACCGGGCGATACCTGTTTGGGTTCCCATTTTTGTACAGGCTTACCTAAAATATCAATTAATTCAAAAAAAATGATAAAACGAGCCTCGGCATCAATCTCCACAAAAAAATGATCCGCTATCGGATTGGGGAAAATTTTCTCAATTTGATACAATTTCACACTGTCCAGCGGGGCAGTGCCGGACTGTACAAGAATTGGTAAAATATTGACAAATAATACAATAAGTAGAATTTTTGCTTTCATGCCGAATTGCTTTATACAACTATGCGGCAAGAAGCATTCCAAAGCCAGACGTAGGGGTTACGGCAACGGTGTATGGGTATTCACAAAAAAGCCCGTCATCGCAATGGCGGGCAAAACTTTTATGCTGTCCGGTACTATTCAGCCTGCGAGATTGCTTCAACCGGGCAAACTTCGGCACAAGAACCGCAATCTGTGCAAATGTCAGCATCAATTTTATAAATATCACCTTCGGAAATTGCTTCTACAGGACATTCATCAATGCAGGTTCCACATGCGATGCACTCGTCTGAAATTACATAAGCCATAACACATTTTTTTAGTTAGAGATTCTGTTCGCAAAAATACAAAGATTACAAGAAAATAAAATAAATAGATCACTTTTTATTGTAATATTTGCAGACATCCGTTAATCCGCAAACCAGGCATTTCGGTTTGCGGGCCACGCAGACGTACCGTCCATGTAAAATCAGCCAGTGATGGGCCAGAGGGATCAATTCCTGCGGAAAATGGCGCATGAGCTGTTTTTCAGCTTCCAGGGGGGTTTTGGCGTTGGTCGTAAGACCTATCCGTGCTGCAACGCGAAAGACATGCGTATCCACGGCAAATGCCGGTTTTTCATAAACTACCGCTGCAATCACGTTTGCTGTTTTCCTCCCCACTCCGGGTAGTTTCTGCAGTTGATCAAGATCGCCCGGAACAACACCATTAAACTCCGTGATCAGCATCTTCGCCATCCCAACAAGATGTTTTGCCTTATTGTTCGGATAGGAACAGGAACGGATATAATCATACACTTCGGCAGGTTCTGCTTCAGCGAGGGCGGCCGGGTCAGGGAAACGTTCCAGCAGATGAGGAGTGATCTGATTCACCCGCTTATCTGTGCACTGAGCAGATAAAATCACGGCCACCAGCAGTTCGTACGGAGTGGTATAATGAAGCTCCGTCTCAGCAACCGGCATGGTTTTCTGAAAATATTCGATCACCTTTTGATAACGCTCTTTCTTTTGCATTTTTATTGTTTTCACAAATGAACCACACAAAAATAAAAGAAACAAAATATTTCTAATTTTGTCAAAAAAAATATGATCCCTTATTTTCAGGCGGAACAAATTTCAAAACGGTATGCCGATTACATGCTTTTCAAAAATATCTCCTTCACTATTTTTAAGGATCAGAAAGTTGCCCTGATCGCGAAGAATGGTGCGGGGAAGTCAACGTTAATGGAGATTCTGGCAGGAAACGATTCATCCGACAGCGGAAAGATCACGCTGACCAATGATGTAAAATTGGCTTACCTGAAGCAAAATCCCGTCCTTGACCCGGAGCTGACCGTGCTGGAGCAGGCGTTAAAATCGGAGAATCCCGTCCTCGCGGTCATCCGTGACTTTGAATCGGCTGTCAAACACAATGATCAGCCGGCGATATCCCGGTTAAGCCTGAAAATGGATGAGCTTCATGCATGGGATTTTGAAGTGAGAGTGAAACAAATCCTGAGCCAGCTTAAGATTGATCAGTTTGATCAGAAGGTAGGAGAACTATCGGGCGGGCAGCAAAAAAGGCTGGCGCTGGCCAATGTGTTAGCCAATGAACCTGATCTTTTGCTTCTCGATGAACCAACGAATCATCTGGACCTCGAAATGATCGAATGGCTCGAAAATTATCTGGAAAAATCGAAATGCACGCTTTTTATGGTCACTCACGACCGGTACTTTCTGGACCGGGTTTGCAATGAGGTGATTGAGATTGATGAAGATCAGGTTTATTCCTACCAGGGAAATTACAGTTATTTTCTGGAAAAGCGTCAGGAGCGGTTGGAACAACTGCAGGCTTCGACCGAAAAAGCAAAAAATCTTCTCCGGACTGAGCAGGAATGGATGAGGAGAATGCCTCAGGCCAGAGGTCACAAAGCCAAATACCGCATCGACCAGTATTATGAGTTGAAAGAAAAAGCCGGCTATAAACGAAAGGACGAAAATCTGGAACTTGGTGTTTCCTCATCCCGCATGGGAAGCAAGATCATTGAACTTCATCACGTTTCCAAAGCTTATGGAGACCTAACGCTGATCGATGACTTTTCGTATAATTTCTCCCGTTTTGAAAAAGTAGGGATTATTGGCAGGAATGGTTCAGGAAAATCGACCTTTCTGAATGTGCTTACCGGCACAATCCAGCCTGAAAAAGGCAGGGTTGAAACCGGCCAAACAATAAAAACAGGTTATTACCGTCAGGAAGGTATCACCTTTAAACCTGATGAAAAGGTGATCGATATCGTTAACAATATTGCCGATGTCATTCAATTTGAAGACGGAACCGGAATCACCGCCAGTCAGTTGCTCACCCGGTTCCTCTTTCCGCCCGAAATGCAATACAGCCGGGTCGAAAAATTAAGCGGTGGTGAACGGAGGAGGCTTTACCTGTGTACCATCCTGATGCAAAACCCTAACTTTCTGATCCTGGACGAACCCACCAACGATCTGGACATAATGACGCTGGGTGTTCTGGAAGATTATCTGGCCAGCTTTAAAGGTTGCGTAATCATCGTCTCGCACGATCGCTTTTTTATGGATGAAATTGTGGATCATTT
>CAZOYZ010000257.1:0-7663 GCA_964584045.1 uncultured Prolixibacteraceae bacterium
TTATGGAGGTTACCTTAACGGTACACATGGTTCCCTCCGGTCTGTATGCCATATCCGGTTCGGGACCGGATATCGAAAGCGGATCAATGACAATCCTGTTATGACTTGTTGCTATATCCATGTCCCCGTTGTTTCGTTTATGACTGAGGCAATACACCAGGGGACCCCGCATCAAAGCCGCTTTCTCATACTGCGCTTTCCTGCCTTTCACAAAACGCCATTTCATCTGCATATTGAGTGTAATACAGTCGCCATAATCCCATCGTCTTTTTATCTCAAAAAAATTGCCTCCGGTTAATTTTCCGCACAGCAATTTGCCGTTCACGCTGACCGTGGCACTATCGCTCCAGGAAGGTATCCTTAAAAACACCGGGAAAGTTTTGCTTTCCCCTGGTTTTATGATGATTTTTACATCTCCTGTGGAAGGGTATTGCGTTTCCTGTTCTATTTGTACAGAATCACCCTTGATGGAAAATTCTGCCCGGGATTCAGTAAAAAGATTCACATAAATCCCATTTGAAGAAGTATAATAGATCAATCCGGGAAGGTCGGCAATAATTCTCCTGTAATTATTCGGACAACAGAAATAATCGTCAGCATAATACTCCCTGATATCTTCGAAAGGAGTAAAATACCTGAGTTTGCGTCCGTCAGGAGACTGGGCTGCAAACAACGCATTATAGATGATCCGTTCCATCATGTCGCCGTAAAACGATTTTTTCTCTATTTGCAGCAATTTGCCAAGCATTCGGATCCCGTAAGCGCTTGCACATGTCTCCCCACATGCTCCAATCCCTTCCTGGCTCGCGTTCCAATGTTCCCAGGCTCCCATTGTCCCTGTAATATCCATCTCATCAAATGTAGTCATCGCTTCAATTGCCGATTTGCTTTTCTGCAACAGGGAACAATCACGCTGAATATCGTATAACTCCAGTTGAGCATAAGCCCTGGCCAAATACCCGTAAACATGTGTGGAATGATGTTCCGAACCTCCCATGAATTTAGGTAGTCCCAATTTTTTGGTACAGTAATCCAGATATTTTTCATCGCCTGTTGCTTTGAATAAACTAATAAGGGCATATTCAAAACCACACACGTAACCGTCACGTGAAAGCAGCATATAATCGGCAAGTTTGCGTGCCGCTTCAAGCGACTTTTTGTCTTTAAAATAAGAATAGTCACTTACTAAACCGGTTATGAGGTATGAACCTTCATGCGTGTCCCACCCCGTTTTTCTAAAGTTATCGGTGTACACACCGATATACCCGTCAACATCCTGGGTCTTTATGAGTTCGTCAGTCAGGTATTCTTTTAGCTTTGTTACTTTCTCATCTCTACCATACGCAGCAAATTTGACGAGGCCGTCAAGGAACATCCCAATCCCACAGAAGCCATCGCGCAGTTGAGGTGTGTCTTTTCTGGTTTGAAAATGCCTTAAAAATTGGTCGTGGATGTCTATAGCAAGCAGATTTTCCCTGATTGTCAGATCTATTCTCCTTCCCATTTCACCTTCGACTTGCACGGTTTTAATATCAAGAGGTTTCAGTATTTCATCTCTATCCTTCCGGCAGGAAAGAAGTAAAAGAGAAAGGGTCAGCATAAAAAAACAACTGATATGCAAAACTTTGAAGACGATGCATTTGAATATTTGTGAATTCTTTTTCATCGGTTCATTCTTAAAGGTAGATCCTTACTTAAGCGCCTGATATACGAGATTTCTATATTTATAGTACACGTCATCGACATAAGCATTCGGATAAATATTGGTAAAATTGACATAGATGAGGTTCTCTGTCGGGTCAATAAGATAATCTGTACTGAACATCCCTGCCCAACGAAAACTACCTGCCGTGCCTAAATAATCTTTCAACCCCTTTTCTGTAAATATCTCAAAACCATAGCCAAATTTATCTCCATTCCATATTTCCAGATTGTCAATCTGGTTACGGGACATGATTTCGACTGATTTCCGGCTCACGATGTACGCCCCGTTATAATTTCCCTGGTTTAGCAGCATCTGGCAAAACTTTGCATAATCTTCGATGGTGCCGTAAAGCCCCCCCGCCCCTGAAAAATAGGTGACATCTATCGCTTTCTGTCCCCACTCGGATAAGCTTAAAGGGCTATCATATCTCTGTTTCTTATACAACTTTACAAGCCTGTCTTTTTTTGCATCAGGAATATTAAAATAGGTGTCATTCATACCCAATGGATCAAATACTTCAGCCCGCAGATAGTCGTCCAGACTCTTACCTGAAATTATCTCGATGAGGCAGCCAACAACATCTGTGCTTAAACCGTAGGTCCACGCTGCGCCTGGCTCGTGTAGCAGAGGAAGTTTTGCCAATTTTGGGATGACCTCTTTCAAGGTCGCTCCCGACCTGTCGCCGGGTACACCATACTTTTCATAGATCGGGTTTCTAGTTCGCGGATTTTCACCATTAATCCCATAAAAATACTCTCCAATTCCCGAAGTGTGGTTAAGCAGGTGCCTGATCAGAATTTCTGACCTGGAGGGGCGGGACGTCCAGCTTGTGTCCTTTTCATTCAAGCTAACCAGTACTTGTGGATTTGCAAACTCAGGTATATATTTCGACACCGGTTCATCCAAACCAAGCAGTCCCTTTTCCAAAAGGATCATTAATCCTACCGTTGTAATTGCTTTGGTTTGAGAGGCCAGACGGAAAATATCGTCTTTTTTTAAAACGATACCTGCTTCTCTGTCTCTCCATCCATAAGCCTTAAAATGTACAATTTTCCCATCCTTTGCAACAAAAGATATCCCATTCGGAAGTATGCCTTTGTCTACATAAGTTTGAAAAAACGTATCGATCCGCTGTAAACGGGTTGCATCAAATCCCACCTCTTCCGGCGAAGAAACAACCTGAAAAATCCTGTTCTTAAATCCGTTCTCCCCTTTATTACAAGACTGCAGGAATACGAACAGAAGAACAGCAGCAAAAAGGCTAAAAATCAGTTTCATAAGTATGTTATTGTTCTTTGATGATCCAGGAAAAGGAACACCCCGATAAACCTGAATAAATAAAAAACCCATTTTCCCATGTTCCAATTAGTTTATGGTTATTATTTTCTTCAATCCGCTTTTCATGCCTTTTTTCCTTTCTTCCCTGTTTTCTTTCGGATGGGTACAATAACTGGTAATGTCGGGCATATTCCTATTGACTATTTGCGCATATTCCTTGATCGTCAGTATGGTACCCTGTTTTATTCCCATGAAATCCAACAAAATACAATCTAAAACATCGTTGTATGACTGTTTTGAAGGAGATGGGGTCAATTGAGAAAGGACATCATCGCATTTTGTACCAACCAAATGCTTACATCCTCTGCATATATCGTCATTTTCAACAACCAGTTGAACTTTAATTTCCGGATTGACAATAATTTTTCCGGCAACAGTATGCAGGGAATGACCATACGGATGAGGCTCAAATTTTTCATTATTCCCATAACTGCTAATAATGTCAAGAATATGATGAGGCCTTAATTTTAAAGTCTCATCACCAGCATCATTGTTTGCCGAAGCCTTTAGCTTTCGCGAGGATGTCGTTCCCTTAGCGGAAAAATAACTAAGCGGGATCATTGAGATGTCCCTGCCAATACTGAACTGTTTATTAAAAATCTTCTTCTTTTCATTTTGTTATTGTTAAATGAAGTAAGATTTGTCCGGGAAGTTATTCCGGGGAAAATGTCAGAGATTGTATCAAAAATTCAAAAGGAAGTTTCATATTCGTAAAGGTTCAAAGAAAAACCCAAAAATCTCAAATCTCCGTTTCCAAAATACTTTTTGATACAACCTCCGGTTTATCCCCTGGCTCAACGGGGCAAATTGAAATTTAAAATTATATAAATAAAACCGATTAATAGCCTGGATTATTCTCGATAATTCCGCTATTTCGTTCAACTTCACTCTGAGGAAGTGGAAATACCAGATGTTTGTTTACATCAAACTGCACCGGCGAAGACAGATTGGTGCTGAAATGCGTATCTCCTCCATTCCATCCCGACAGGTTAATATCGCCTGCTTCGTGCCAACGTTTCAAGTCCCACCATCTTTGGCCTTCACCTGCCAACTCAACATACCTTTCATTCATGACCCATTGCATTACGGTGGCAGTATTGGTTTCTGTTGTTGAATAATTGGCGGGTATTGTTCCATCGCCATTTCCTGAACTCAATGCCCATGTTCTGGCACGCGTCCGGATGTCGTTAATATGCCCGATAGCTGCCGACGGACTGCCTGTTTTCAACAAAGCTTCAGCTGCCAACAGTTTGATATCCGCATACCGGAGAACCCTTTCGTTGTTGGAAAGGACTATTTTGGACACGGTATCCGGTAATGTTTGGTTTAACAGGATGTCAAATTCATTGATGATTGCCGTCCGCTCATTACATGTTTCGGTATAATGCTTCAGGGTCATGGTATCTTTCAGCTTAATGGCCCCGGTTAACAGATTCTTCATGTCAGTTGCCCACCGGTGGTGATACATCTGCTCAAAGAAGTTCAGTTCCCGCAGCAGGTGCGCCAGGCACAATTGATGCTCCCTGGCGGGCGTCTTTAGCTGTGCACTCAGAGAATCGCTGACAAATGTTGCATTGACAAATCCCTCAGGAAAAGTATTTTCCACTGTTACAAAACCACGGCTCTTTGATATAACAATGTAGGTTGCCCGCAACGTCTGCCAGGTCCAGGCCCAAAATTTATGCTTCCCCACTTTCACTCCTGTTTCATCTCCACCGACCACGTTGGCTTTTGATATCTCCTCTTTTATCCCTTCATAGATGGGCAGCACCATGTTGGCTGCTTTGTTCAGCAGGTTAAAGATGGTGCCTTCGCTCATGGTCAGATTGGTCATGCTCTTGATTAGTTCAGTCAGACGGGTGTATGGAACATACTGTCTCGAACTCAGATAAGCAGTCAGGGCAATCAGGTTGTTCCCATACTGCACAGGCGCCGTTACATCTGTGGGAAAATTCCCTGTACTGACATGCCCACAGCTACACATCCTTTGATAAACCTGGTGTTCAACCACACTGGCCTGAATAACGGGAATGTCGATCACTTGTCGTTTACCAATCATCTGCCCCGGTTCACCGGTATGTACCTTTCCACAATGGGAACATCGGGCATCAGGTAGATGGGCTATTATTTTGTCCGGGATAGGTGACATCAGCAGTGTTTCTCCTTTGTGACCCTTTTGACCTCCTGATTTCTTATCGCTTTTTCCCCGAAGGCTTTGATTCTTGTAACGGAATAAGTCCCCCGATGGGGGCAGAGAACTGTTACCACTGTTCTTTGGCGTCCCCAGACGTCTTATTTCCTCCTGAAGTACCTGTACCAGGCGCGTCAAAGCGTCAACTTTGATTGACAAATCATAGACCAGATCGACCAGTTCTTCCTTATCCAGTTTTCTTAGTTCATCTTTGGAGACCATCACTCATTCGCTTTTTACGAAGATCGTTATTCAACTGGCAAAAACACAAATTTCTGACTAATTCTTTATCAACACCCAATAGTCAGCTTATCAACAATATGCAATACAACTTTTAAGTTTTCAAATTAATCCCCTCTGAGAATCGCACAGATGAAAATAAACCCAAAAAATTTAACCCATCCCAAAGAAAACGAGTTGAGCCAAAAAATTAACTATCCTTATTTCTTTGTGAATCTATCAGGTTACTACCTGAGTTGTTACTCAGTTTTTCTTTTGGGCGGGTTTATGCAAGTTCCATTCAATTGGATTCCTGATAGTACTACATCTAATATCTGGTTTTTGGAAAGGATTATTAAAAAAATCTTCGGTGATTTGGAAAAAACAGGGATTAAATAGATTGTGTCCTTCATCTGAAAAAATCAATACATACCCGTTCTTTAAATGTTTTAAAGTCTCTGTGACATTGCTGATTGGAGTAACATGATCTAAGCCACCACTTATGAGCAGTGTTGGAATTTCTGATATTATAATTCGCTTTTCAAGCTCTGAGTCATCATAGGTATGCCAATATTTTAGTATTTCCACTTCAGGAGTAGAAGATATTGCTAAATTACCAAAAATCTCAGATTGTTGTATAGATTCAGCCATCGCTAATTCGTCATAAAAAGGAAGTTGTTCATTGCTTGTAACGGAATAGTTCATGGGCCAATTAACAAGGGAATACATGTATTCAATACCTTTCAAGGCATTTATAAAAGGTTCTGTTTCTCTATTTTCCAAAGCTTCAATAAGTAAGGGAATATTGCCTATGGAATGACGGTCATAAAGTGACGCAAATAGCATTGATAAAGCATCTTGAATATTGAGTGTGAACAGCTTACCTTCATATTCAAAATTTAAGGGATTAGATTGCAATTTCCCCAACGATATTAATAAGCGTTCTTTCAAATTTGGATATCGGTTATTACAGTCCTCATTATTCTCACATCGCTTAAGAACGGTTAAAAGAGAATGCTCAAAATTTCGGTAAAAATTGTTTATATAGTCAGTTCCTGGAGCTCGGATTCCCTTAAACACTGCACTTCGCACGCCTTGGGGAAAATCACGCATTATGGTCAAACCTAACATAGAGCCGTAGGAAACACCCAAAAGATTCCATTTTTCATAGCCTAACTCTTTTCGTAAATCCTCAAAATCGGCAGCATTTTCTTCTGTGTTATACCCGGCAAGGTCTACTCCATCATGTTTCATCGTTTCCTTGCATTCGGATAATATAGCCTTACAGGCCCTAATTTCACTGTCAACGTCAAGGTCTTGTCTGGCAATATTGAACATATCATCTCCAATTTCGATACAGTTTGCTTCTGAGGCACCTGTCCCGCGTTGATCCATTAAAACAATATCTCTATCGTTTCTTAAAGGATGATTTTCCCAGAATTTTTCCATGATCAAGGTTGGTGCACCCGGTCCGCCCTGTAAATATACAATAGGTACTTTCTGAGAATCGGCATTTTTGGCCTTTAGCACCTTATATACTAATTTGAGAGTTCTGGAATCGGGATTATTTCTATTCTCCGGGACTTTCAGAATTCCATTTATAACTTCATCCTGAGAAGTTCTGCTACAGGAAGATAAGAGAACTATCAATATTGTTACCGTCCATAAACGCATACTCATATAATTTGATTTAGCAAATTTTCAATTTTGTTAAACTTTGTTTTAATATAGAATCTTGAAATCCGCTAAATACGGTCATTCAATAAACGCTAACGTCCCAGTATTTTATCCATCGTCCGGCAAATTATTGTTAAAAGTAAAAATAATAAATGATATTAAAGCCAAGTTCTGAGCGGTTTATAATGATGGATAAAATACAGTTGGACTGAGCTCCGTCACCGCTATGGGCATGCTATATTGCTTTCTTCTTTTTATGAGATTACTTAAGCCATCCCGTTGATTTATAACCGAGTTTTGTCTTCATTTCCCGGTTTTCCTTTTTGTTTTCAGGCATAACTTCCCCGTTGCAGTGTAAATCCCTCGCTTTTTCCAACGTTCTCCCGGAAGTAATCCATTAGCGAGCAGATGTCTTCAAGGCTTGGTGGCCCCAGGTCATTATCCAGCTTTCCGGAACAGGCTCCTGTTGCCGGAACCGAAAATACCACCGGCTGACGCTATCTTTTACTCATGGATGGAGGGGCATCCGGGGG
>CAZOYZ010000258.1:0-2617 GCA_964584045.1 uncultured Prolixibacteraceae bacterium
TTTTCAACCTTTGCCAGGTTGTAAATCAGCTTACACCGGGGAGGAAGGTCATTGATCGCTTTTTCAACCGCCAGTCTCAGTTCCTCCGTGATCATAGAGATCTCCGGACTGATCCGGTCCACGATCACCTCAACATTCAGATCGTCCAGACATTCGGCCTTTTGCCGTCGCTCATGCTCCAGGTAATTCAATGCGGTATTCCGGGCAGCCTTGAACAGGTAGGCTTCAAAGTTCTCCAATTGAACGAGTGTCTCCCTGTGTATCCATAACTTTAAAAAAACATCGGAAACCGCTTCTTCCGAAAGCTCGTGGTTATTCAGAAAAGTGTTTGCAAACCGGACCAACCGGAAAGCATAGCGATCAAACAACTCCTTGAACGCTTTCTCATCCGGCTGTCCGGAAAGACGTTTAAGGAGTTGTTGAGTATGATCAAATCTGGCCACGATCTTTGGTTTAGACCCGTAAAGATATCAATTGTTTGGTCTAAAATTCATCTCCTCTGATTCAAAAAATGGTTTTAACCCTGCCATTGTCCAATAATTGTCTGAAGCGCAACCGGTGCCTGTTTTTCCATATCCTCCCATTTACATTCGATCGAAATGGCGCCTTTATACCTGACTTTCTTCAACGCATCAAAATAGGCGGTAAAATCCTCTCCGTGTGTCCCCGGCGCTGAGCGTCCTTCCTTTTCGGCAATGTGAACGTGGCGCAGCAACTTACCATATTTGATAATATTATCAGGCCCCTCGCCATCCATTTTCATGTGATAGAGGTCAGCAAGTAAGCGAATGTTGGGATGATCGACTGCTTTTACGATCTCACCTCCCTCAGCCACAGAATTGATAAAATTGCATTCCTTTTTATTTAAAGGCTCGATCACAACAACAGTACCGTATTTGGCGGCAACCGGTCCCATTTGCTTACAAAGCTCAATAAACTGTCTGGTGGCCTCCTCTTTTGAAAACCCTTCAGGGATGCCCCTTGAACCTCCGCTCCCAAAAACAATGATCTTTACACCCGATGCTTTGGCCCTTTTAAATGCCGTTTCGGCAAACTGAAGAATCTCGCTGAAGGCCGGGTCGGGTCCGACACTTTTCATATTTCCGGGCAAAAAAGAGTTGCAGGCAATCACCGGCAGCGAAGATGCTTTCGCTTTTTCCAGTTTTTCCGAAAATGCCGTCTCCGGCTCGGCCGGCACAAGAAAACTCCTTACGCCTTCTTCGATAAACGTGAATCCGGCATTTTTGACTAACCCGTGACGGTCGACTCCGGTACAAATACCAAGCTCTAATTTTGTTTTCGCCATGGGAAAAACATTTGCGAAAACCGATGTGGATACCGACAATCCCCCGCCAAGCAGAGCAGAAGTCCTGATAAAATTCCTTCGTGAGGTGCTCATATTTTATTTGTTTTTAATCGTTTAAAATCCAAAGGATTCCTGCCGGATGATCAATCTGCTCTTTCTGAAGAGCAGCCCTCCGCCCGACAATAACTCTTCTAAAGATCGAAAAAAAATTTATCCCGGGCTTCAGCTTTTGATGCTTATTCCAGGTTCCCGTTCAGGACAATTTCCTCGCCGGAAGTTGTTGAACGTTCCACCTTTTTGCCCTCATAGACCAGCTTTAATGGATTTCCCAGCAAGGAACGGATCATGGTCTTTTGCAGGCGTCCGTCTGTCCATTCCATGTCCACCTCAAAGCCGCCTCTCGCACGCAACCCTTTCACGGATCCGTTGTTCCAGGCTTTAGGAAACGCAGGCAAGAGGGTGATGGCACCCCCATGCGACTGAATCAGCATTTCGGCGATGCCGGCAGTCCCGCCAAAGTTGCCGTCGATCTGAAAGGGCGGATGATTGTCAAAGAGATTGGGCAGGGTTGACTTATTTAAAAGCTGGTGCACGTGGTGCCAGGCATTTTCGCCGTCACCAAGCCGGGCATAGAAGTTGATGATCCACGCACGGCTCCATCCCGTATGGCCGCCGCCTTTTTCGAGCCGCCGGGCAATGGTCTTTTTGGCCGCTTCATACAGTTCAGGCGTTTCAGCGGTAATTTGCGTTCCCGGGTGAAGTCCCAAAAGATGCGACATATGACGATGGCCGGGTTCCGCTTCATCGTAGTCTTCCACCCATTCCTGTACTCCGCCTGTCTTCTTTGACACTTTGACCGGAGGTAGTTCTGCCATGACCATCTTGAGCGTATCCGCGAACGCCTGGTCGGTTCCCAGAATTTCCGCTGCGTTGATGCAGCTATTAAACAATTCGGTGATGATCTGGATGTCCATGGTAGCCGCATAAGTCATGTAAAACTTCTCGCCCGTAGATGGCAGGATATACCTGTTTTCAGGTGAATTGGAAGGCGCAGTGACCCATTGACCCTGTTTATCCCTGATCAGAAAGTCAAGTATAAACTGAGCCGAACCTTTCATGGCCGGATAAGCCTTCTCTTTCAGGTAATACACATCTCCTGTAAAGGCATAGTGCTCATATAAGGGGAACGTCATCCAGGGTCCGCCCATGGGATACAGTCCCCAGATCCCATCCATCACGGCTGTACGGCCAAATACATCAGTCAGGTGATGCAACGTCCAGCCACGGGCACCATACATCTGTCTGGCCGTC
>CAZOYZ010000258.1:2717-7649 GCA_964584045.1 uncultured Prolixibacteraceae bacterium
ACCGATCCTCCTTTATTGATCGCTTTCAACTGCGCCTCAAAACGCATATGAGCGCCTCCGGGTCCCGTGAGCGAATCGTCTTCATCGATGATTTGCCCGGTCATGAGAAGCATGTTGTCCTCCGCCTTCACCACCGCATCCTGTTCACGTTCCAGCCTGATTTTCAAATTCAGTCCTCCCTTTGAAGCCCTCAGACGGACGGCGATCAGATTATCCGGCGCCGATGCCAGTACTTGTTCTGTAATACCGATACCGCCGACGGAATAGCTCGACCTGCAAATTCCTGTTTGCAGGTCGAGTTCCCGCTGATAATCGGTCATTTCACGCGTGCCGAAATCAAGAAACAGGTCGCCCAGGGTCTGGTAGGAACGAACACGCGGCGGTGTGCCAACCATGGTCTTTTCCGCCAGTTTCACCGCCTCGGCGAGTTTTCCGTCGAGGATCAGCGACTGGACCTGCTTCAGGTTTTTCAAGGCCATCGGATTATTGTCGTTGACCGGAACGCCCCCCCAAAGCGATTCTTCGTTCAACTGGATCCGCTCGGTCGCCGTTTCACCAAAGACCATTGCTCCCAGTCTCCCGTTTCCCACGGGCAAGGCTTCTGTCCACTCACGGGCAGGTTGTTTGTACCATAATCTAAGAGTTGATATTTCCTGCTTTGTCCCGCACGAGAACATCAGGGTCACGACGATGAAAATTCCAAACTTCTTCATTATCCGGTTTTGTTTAGGCAGCCTGTTTTTTTACAAAGATGAACATTTTTTTGCAACAAAAAACCGGATCGTTCACTTTCCCCATTCCGGATTGGGCTGATCGCTCATTTCCAGTTCAAGCACACCCCCTTCAAGCAACGTGGTATAATCGATCCAGGGCTGATTAAATTCCTTCCCGTTCAAGGTTGCCGATTGAATGTAGTAGTGATCTTCACTGACATTCCGTGCAACGATCTTAAAATCTTTGCCGTTATCCAGATGCAGGGTCAGTTCCGGGAAAACGGGTGAGCCGATCAGGTAGACCGGCTGCACCGGATCAAGCGGAAACAGTCCCATGGCGCTCATCACAAACCACGACGACATCGCGCCGGCATCATCGTCCATGG
Organism: uncultured Prolixibacteraceae bacterium; assembly: GCA_964584045.1. Lineage (GTDB taxonomy): Bacteria > Bacteroidota > Bacteroidia > Bacteroidales > Prolixibacteraceae > JBCFBK01. The sequence continues at coordinate 3,817 of CAZOYZ010000258.1, forward strand.
TTTCGATGTATCCTTCCGGATCAGCCCGGTAAATACGCTTCACCACCGGTTCATCAAAAAGTCCGTGATTATGATAAAGCTGAACAACTTCTTTCGTTGTAAATGTTCTGGCCCACTTTTGGGTCAGGTAGGGTTTGTCCAGCAAGTTAAAAAGAAAAGGCGCGTGGACATCCGGCTCGTTCAGGTGCATATAGAAATCATGTTCGAAGAAATATTCCAGATCATCTGCCAGTTTATCTTTTCCTCCGGCAAGCTCAACCAGCCCGTCCACGTCGTGCAGAACAAACCAGCGGTAATGCCAAAGGTTTCCTTCATACACGCTTTGCTCCATGGCTTCCACATCATCCACCGGCTTTCCGTCAGGCGTAAAAAATCCCCGGACGTTTCCCTGATTATCCTTTTGTTCTGCGCACCAGTAGTTCTTATAAGCCATCGCCGCTTCGGCGAGGGCGCCGGCTTCTTCCGTCTTACCCAGCGATTCAGCCATCTTCAGGGGAAACCAGGCATGATAGGCTTTCTCCAGTTTATCGCTCAGGTTGTTTGCGTACGTGTTTTCATAATCCTCCTTCATTCCCCGGAAGGCGGTTTCTGCATCAAAATCGCCCAGCCCCTTGTTCCAGGCGTCCATGATCACTGCCCCGGCAAACTCCATCCGGATATTCGGTGTGGGCCAGTATTGCCGGTCACCGCCTGCCCGGTGTTTGTAGTAATCGACCAGCGACCGGGCAATATTTTTGGCAATAGCAGGTTCCATCAGTGAGACCAGCGAATACTTCCGGAAGTCGTCCCACAGGCTCCACGTGGAATAGTAGGTGAAGTCGGGCGCCACATCCGCGGTATGAAAGACGGAATCAGGCTGATTGGCAGCACGGTAACTCCCATCCGACGAAGAAGAAATATTGGGAACCAGGTAAGAATGGTACAAATGGGTATAAAAAATGGTTTTCAGTTCATCCGATCCACCTTGTATTTCCGCTTTAGACAGCTTTTCGCGCCATACCGAAGCAGTCTGATTCCGCGTTTTGTCAAAGTCCCAGTCCCTGATCCCGCCTGTTGCTTCGTTCATGGCCTGTTCTTCGCTGACCGACGACATGCCGACCTTCAACTGAACCACATCGCGCTCCTTTCCTGAAAATTCCAGCCAGACCCCGGTATCATTGCCTTGCCTGACCGGAACTCCGGCTGCCGCATCTTCACCCTTCCAACTGGTATAGGCCTTGAAGGGAACGTCCGAAACAACGGCATAATACATCTGATGGTAACCGCCACCGCGGTTATGTAATGATTTGATCATTCCCGTAATCGCATGATCGCTTTTCACGTTCAGTCCGGCGTCCAGCATACCGACATAACTATGCGAAAGCTCCACCACCACGTAGCGGTTTTCTTTTTTGGCTTCCGGAAAGGTATACCGGTGAAAGCCGGTCCGCTCCGCCACCGTCAGTTCCACCTTCACGCCCGACTCCAGTACCGTTTTATAATAACCGGCCGAGGCCTCTTCTTCTGCCTTGATGTATTTCTCCCTGAATTCATTGATCTTATTGGTAAAGGTTCCGATCCCGGGCTTGATCAGCAAGCCGCCTCCCTTTCCGCGGGAACCACCTCCCGCGATCCGCAAATGGGAAAAGCCTTCGATATACTCATCCTCATAATAATAACCGACATGCGAATCGCCTTCCGTTTCGGGTGAAAGCTGGATCATGCCGAAAGGGAAACTGGCACCGGGGTATAACTGACCGTTATCACCCTTCGTGCAAATGAAAGGGTCGACGTACTGCAGCGGATCAAAAGCCGGCTGATCGCCGGTATTCTTACACGATATCCATCCTGTTAACAAAATGATATAAAACGGAATTCTTCCCATCATGATGACTATTTAAATACCAATTAATTAGAAGTGTACGGCCCGTGAACCGATTTGACCTTAAAATTCTCCCGGGCGTCATCCAGGACATAGATCATATAGTGCTCACCGCCGGGATCGACCCGGATCACAATATGTCCCTGCTGACTTTTCATCTCGTCGATCCGTGTGCCGATCACAACGCGGGGCTCTTCCATCATGTTCGTAGCAAAAACATCGCGTGGCCCCGGATACGTCCAGGACGACATCATCCGGGCGATGACCGAAGGAGAAGGATGACTGGGTGCCCAGGACTGAATGATGAAGATCCTCGGCCTGACAGCCTGTATGAACGACGTCCCCATCGCATCGTAATACGCATGGTGGTTGGTCTCACAAACATCGACCGGCCCGGCAGCCAGACCGACCGGAGTTTCAATATCCTGCCAGCTTCCGGGTGCGCCGGTCGTCAGGTCTCCTCCATTGAAATAGTCGAACTTGCCGTACGACAGGCGAAAGGCGATGCTCAACTGATTTTCGCCGGGAAATTCTTTCGGCGAGAGGTCCTCCATAGCCGGAAAGTGATTTCGTACGTTGGTTGAAACACCGGTCCATACCTGTCCGTTGGCCGCCAGGTTGCGAACCTCAAAATCAGGATATTTTCCCGGATTTCGAAGCAACCGGAACTGATTGCTCCCGCCAACCTTAAACTGCTCCGCTTTTAACCCCTTATTTTCAATCTGCCAGTTGACAAAGCGGACATAATTCTGAGCCGTCTCTCCCCTTAAAGGCTCCGGCCAGTTATAGTCCGGGAAATTACGGTCCACAAGCCTTGAAAACAGAATATTCTCCCCGACTTCGGTGATCCCCGTTAATACATAGCCCCCTTTCGGAGAAGTTTTTAATCCCGGGTAGACACCCCCGATGTGATCATCATGAAAATGCGTCACCAGCACATAATCCAGCTTCTTCTCCGGCTGGTTTTCCAAAAAATGCAGAATGTATCTCGATATCCATTCCCCGGGAGTGCGGCTTCCGTCCGGCCTGGGATCCGTGACTCTGGGTTTGGGACGGGAAGTAGCGCCGGCATCGACCAGCATGGTCGTTCCATCGGGCAAGGTAAAAAAAACAGACTCACCTTTTCCGGTATTAATATGATGAATATCGAGATACCCTTCGCTCCACAAAGGAAGCGCCTCTCCCTCTTTGGGTTGTGACCAAGCTGGCAGCACCATCATGATCAGTACCCAAAAACTCAACAAACTGCGTGTTAATCCATTTCTCATCTCATTCAAATTTAAAAGTTAAGTCTAAAAAGGTTGTCCTGTCATGGCAAAAGTGAAACGACCAGGACAGTTATTCATATGTTTATCGTTTCAAAATAACTGTGCATAATTTGCGTACTAAACTTCATCACTTTTCTAAAGGACATTGACGTATGGAACTCGCCAATAAACATCGTCTCGGGCGGATGCCGCGGCTTCCATGGCTCGTTTCATATCTTATTGATCCACAGACTTTTTAGTCGTGCCTCTTCGCCATGACGCGTTTATTTAGGGCTTATTAAACTGTGTTCGTTAAAAATCTGACGGTCTCTTCTTTTGAACAACGGTTTCACCGGTTTCATTTTCAGCTTTCGCGCGACGTCCATGGTGTGAACAATGTCATTCACTAAAGGAAAATCGACACCGGCTTCAAACAACCTATTAATTTTTTCAGGCGAATCGGTACCGAAGTAATTCACTTTGATCCCGGTCTGTTTCAACGACTGTACGTCCTCTGCGAACTCTGGATAATCGGATGTCGTCAATTGTATAAACGCGGTTTTCGCCGCAATGGTTTGGCGCACATACTCGCGTGCGGATTCCTGCCTCTCCATGTTACATAGTACTATTTCCGGCACCGCTTTCCTGGCCGTGACCGCCGCGGCGGCATTACAAGCCAGAAAAGCCTGATGCAGGCGTCCCTTTTCAGCAACCATGCGTGCCAC
>CAZOYZ010000259.1:0-7643 GCA_964584045.1 uncultured Prolixibacteraceae bacterium
TCGTCATCAAAGTCCGGCAAAAGGGATCGTTTACAGATTTAGTCCGGCGCTTTGCATTTTCCTGTTTTTACTTTCATTGAATCCGGTCTTTGGGGGGAGTACAAACAAGAAAGCTTCCCCGAATTTCGATGTTGGTGTTGACATCAGCCGCGACCGGAATAATCCCGGCCGGTTTTTTGATGTGGCCCTGATGGATTCCCTGGGTGTTGATTTCGCGGTTTATCATTATCGTGGTCCTTTGGGAACGATTGAGGAAGAAACAGCAAGGCTGACCGAGTTGGGGAGACAGTTCGGGGAAAAAGGGTTAAAGGTGTTAATTAACGTTGAACTGGGAAACTGGGGGGATATTATCGGGAAAGACGGACACAACTGGGTCAAACAACCTGACAGTCTTCATTTGTTCAAATTTCCTCCTGAGGTTTTGAAAAAAATGAATCAATCGCCGGCCGTATGGGGCATTGTGTATGATGAGTTGGAACATTGTCAGATTACCAGGAATCTATCGATCTCCTTGCGTAATCCGGGTGTTGAACTTGTCAGTCTTGCAGAAACGACAGGAATGGATTTTAAGTCGGCCGACAAAGCGGTCTATCAGGGAGCAAAGTCGCTCGTGGACGAGTGCAAGGCTTTTGGGACGCAAAAAGTGGTGACCGAGCATGTGTGGCCGGTGTTGTACCATAATTTTGCCCGTGCCGGGATTATTCCGGCATATAAGCAAATGAAGGAAAACTGGTCGAATGTTTGGGCGGCCTGCGCCATGGGTGCCTGCCTTCAGTACGACCGTGAGCTTTGGACCTGTATCGATTTATGGAACCACGATACATACCCGGGGCATTCCTCCCGGGAATTGTTTGGAAATCTTCTGTTTGCCTACTGGGCCGGGATCGACAAGGCATATATTGAAAGCATGAGGGGCCTGCTTGAGCGGAATCACGAGGGAGGGGCCAGGCTGGAAGAACGGGGAAAGGCTTTTCAGTCTTTTGTGAAGGAGTACCTGCCTGCGAATCCCCGGCCTTATACTTTCAGGGACTTTGAGCCGTCCATCGCGATCATTCGCTTTGATGATACGGAATGGGGACAGGGACCAGGCATTTTCTCGACTTCCGAATCAGACGGAGGGTCAAAAGTCAGAAAATATCCCTGGAAGGACTGGCTTTTTGGAGCTTATGATTTGAATACCAGTCCGGAGTCAGAAGAATGGATAAAGGCCTGGCATACCATCACGCACGGCGCGGTGAAAAGAGAAAGCCTTTCCTGGAATGCCGGGAATTATTACAAGTACATGCCCCATCGCTCTTTCGCGCCGGCCAACGCCCCGGTCGTATTTGATGATCAGGTAAGCGGAAAATTCCTGGAAACGGTCGATCTTGCTTTTTTATGTGGCTTGTTCATCAGTGATCAGACGTTGAGTGATGTCTGCTCGCTTGTTCAGAAAAATGGCCTCGTGGTGGTTACCTCTCCCCGGTTTGCCCCAAAGAAATTCGTGGGGGTATACGCGGGCGGCACGCAACAGTTTGAAGACGGGAAAGGGAAGTGGATCATTACCGATGATATGGCGGGCGATGAGTTGAAGAAGATGGTAAAACCATTCCTTGGAAAAGAAGATGAAATTGTTTACCGCTTTAAAGGGAACAAGAAGGTTATCATGAAGATCTCGGCCGACGGGAATGAACTCGATATCCAAAAATCAAATATTTAGTCGGACGGTAGTGATTTTTTATGTACGTTTGAAACAAAAACTGAAAGCACATGAAACTTTTGACTTCTTCTTTTATATTGGCTGTACTTTTTCTCTCCCAGACCGCCGCAGCGCAAAAACCCGTGAAACTTTTCAACGGGAAGAACCTCTCAAACTGGGATTTCGTGGTGGAAAACAATTCGGTTCCGGCCGATGAGGTGTATTCGGTGCAAAAAGGCGTAATCAATATTAAGGGTCAGCCGCTGGGTTATATGTACACCAAGGAGAAATACGGTGACTACCTGCTGCATGTGGAATGGAGATGGGTTGAAGGTGAATCGAACAGCGGAATATTCCTGCTGATAGAGGATACTAAAAATCCTTTCCCCAACGGCATTGAGTGCCAGTTGGCTGCCGGGAAAGCCGGAGACTTCGTCCTTTTGGGCGGTTCGAACCTCACTGAGTTCGTGCCGCAACCGGGAGAACCAAAGACGAAATTCCCGGTAGTAAAGAAAAAACACGACTCCACAGAGAAAGCTGCCGGCGAATGGAATGAAGCTGATATCTCCGTGAAAGACGGTGTCATCAATGTGTATATCAACGGGACCCATCAAAATACCGGCACCAACGGGGTAAAAAAGGGGCATATCGGTTTGCAGAGCGAAGGCAAAGCCGTTCAGTTCAGGAATGTCACCCTTACAGAATGGTAAGTATTTAGGCTTTTGAGCCAAAGAAACGGCATGAACTTTCAGACCGTACAACCCGCCGGATTCCTGAAAAGCTACATCAAACAATACTGCTTTATGGAATCTGACATTCACGAGGAGAATGTCATGGAGCGGGTCATACCTGTCGAAAATGTTCAGCTGATGTTCCATTACAAAAATCCGTTTGCCGTCTGTCATCCCGATAACACAGTGGCGCGGCAACCCCGTTCCATCGTCAGCGGGTTGAGCAATTCCTTTTGCGACGTTTCAACCATGGGCGATGCAGGAGTAATATTTGTGACATTCTATCCGGAGGCAGCGTGTCATTTTTTTGATTTTCCGCTCTCAGAAATAGAAAACCAAAGCATCGACCTGTCTGATATTTTCCAAAGGGAAATCAGGCAGGTGGAAGAGATGCTCTACCTCAAAAAAACCGTACAGGAGCGGGTTGCCGTTATTGAAGATTTTTTGTACAGGAGATATTCGCCGGTCGTTTCGTACGAAGACTTATTAATCCGCCGGGGTGTTGAACTGATCAGGGAATTTAAAGGGCAAATCAGCGCAAACAGCCTGTCCGATAAGCTCTCGGTCACCTTAAAAAGTCTGGAGAGAAAATTTTCCTGCAGACTTGGGAAAGCGCCCAAACAATATATCAAGCTGATCCGTTTTCAGGAAACTTTAAGGGATTTTAGCTCAGATAAAAATATCAACCTGACTGAGTATGCCTACCGGAATGGTTATTTTGATCAGTCGCATTTTATAAGGGAATTTAAAACCTATTCGGGTTATACTCCCGGAGAATTCTTCTCAAGGTACCCGCATTTCAGTATGGATGGAGATCATTGTTAACCGGTAGTTTGTTTTACCGCGGGAATGAAAATAGTGACTTTCACGGTCTGTTTGATTTTGTCTTTTTTTTACAATTTTCGCCTTTTGACCTGAACTTATTTTGCTGCATCATTTAAAACATTATTTATGGCAGCAGAAATTCAGGTTCAAAGACTTTTTAAAAAATATCCCAACGGCACGGAGGCCTTGAAAGGGGTAAGCCTTGAGATCGCGAAGGGATGGTTTTTCACCTTGCTGGGCCCTAACGGCGCGGGGAAATCAACCCTGGTTAAAATAATGACCACACTGATCGGCAAGGATTCCGGTGATCTCCTCATTGCAGGTGTCAATCCGGAGATCAATCCGGCACAAATCCACAAAATGATCGGAGTTGCTTCTCAGGATAATGAAATTGACCTGAGTGAAAAGGTTGAAAACCTGCTGGTTTTTCAGTGCAGGTTATTTGGACTGACAAAAGCGGAGGCAGGCAGGCGGGCAAACGACTTAATTAACATGTTCCGGTTGTCGGATGAGAAGGACAAGAAAGCAGGCATGCTCTCGGGCGGGAACAGGCGCAGGTTGCATTGCGCGCTGGCGCTGGTGCATCGTCCCCGTATTCTTTTTCTCGACGAACCTACGGTGGGAATGGATCCGGTGGCAAGGGCCAACTTTTGGGAAGTGATCAGAAAGATGAACACGGAAGAAGGAGTGACGGTTTTCCTTACCACCCAATACCTCGATGAAGCCGACAAACATGCGACGAATATGGCCCTCATTGCAGAGGGAGAGATCCATTATTCAGGGACTATCGCGGATTTCAAAAAAATGGTGAATCCTGACGGCGCGTTATCACTTGACGAAAGTTACCTGCAATATGTAAAAACTTTAACAACCTGGCAATCATGAGCACAGCAGATATTTTACTGATCAGAAGAGGAATAATGAAGTTGGTCAAACAGCCTTCGGCCCCGATCATGGGGTTTGGGATGAGCCTGTTTTTCCTGTTGGTATACCATGCCGGTATCGGGGGTATTGGCTCGATGGACGCATTCGGTTCCGGAGGCTACTTGTCATTTGTTTTTCCGATAGCGATTATTTCATTGGCGATGGGATCTTCGGCAGGCGCAGGTCAGACCCTGAACGCCGATATGCAGTCGGGCTATTTCAGGAGGCTTTACCTGAGTCCGGTCTCCCGATGGATATTGGTTGTTGCGCCAATGCTTGCCGATACGATTTCTTCCCTGCTGTTTACCCTTCTGCTCATCATGATCGGAGCTCTGTTCGGCGTAAGCTTTCAGCTCGGATTTCTGTCGGTACTGGGTATTTTGCTGCTTTCGTTTTTATGGTCGCTTACCCTGTGCGGTTTTTCTGCAGGCATTATGCTGCGAACCGGACAGCATCAGAGTGCGGCGATCGTGACGAACGCGGTTTTTCCGCTGCTCTTTCTGAGCACCACTTTTTTGCCAAGGGAACTGATCACCGCCAAATGGCTGCTGGCCGTTTCATGGGGAAACCCGGTGACTTATATTCTTGAAGGAAACAGATACTTACTTGCAGGTACTTCACCGGCAGCTTTTTTCTATGCCGGGTTAATTATTTTTTCGGTGACTTCGATCTTTTCAGTGCTGTTTGCATTATCGGGTGCAGGTAAGATAAAAATCTTTTAATACCTTTATCGCCCCAAATGCGGAGATCAACTAAAAGGGATGTTTTATTTAAGCGAGGGTAGAAACGGAGTTTGCGACTATGCCGAGCGTATAAGGCGACCAATGTAAATGAACGTTTCTGATGAAGTTGAGAGACGGCTAATGAAAATGAACGTTTCGATTAAGCGAGAGCGAAGCCAAACGCAGTTTGAGCTTCGCCGAGCGTGAATGTTTCGGGTAAGCGAGTGTAATACCAAGCTTGCTTGAGTATTACCGAGCATGAGAAACATCTGTTGAAAACGAAAAACGACTAATGAAAATGAATTTCTCTGAATGGCGCGACTACCAGGACATAGTGATGCCAGGATCCTGTGGCGGAATATCAGGACAGGGGATAAGCACTGCTTCAACAGTCTATTCAGGGAATATTATTCTGAATTGTATTACTATGGGATCAAGATCGTTCCTGCTCCGGATTTTGTAAAGGAATGCATTCAGGAGGTTTTTATCCGGGTCTGGGAGACCAGGAATACGCTGGCTGACGTTGAAAATGTGAAAGCATACCTGATCGTCTGCCTGAGGAGAATGATTCTGGTCCAAAAGAAAAAGAACACGAGAAAAGAGTCCGTTGAAATTGGACAGCTCGAGAATTCTGTTTTCTTTTTTGATGTCAGTGAATTCGAAAAGCACGAAGAAATTCCGGATCAACTGCGCCAGGTACTGTTAACGGCGATTAATTCGCTGACTGTGAAACAAAGGGAACTGATCATGTTGTTCTTTTATCATGAGCTGGGCTATCCTGAAATTGCGCAGATCACCGGAATCAGCATTCCGGCGGTGCGAAACCTGATGTACCGTACCCTGATCCATCTCAGGGAATCTATCGGCGAGACCTCATTAAGGTCAATGAAGAATCTGTGTTTTTTGCTTTTTTCACAAAAATAAACACCCCTGTCCGGAAAGGAAATATCCGATAAACATTCAAAAGCCGGTTCCTTCAAAAGGCGAAGACAAGAGCCGGGAGAAGCGGCGAGAGTTAAGAAATAGTGATGAATTCAATAAATTATGCTTATTTCCGGGGTGATTCGGCCGATCGTTCGCTTTGCTGTGATTTAATTACTACCTTTATATCCTTTATTGATCCTCCTGTCCGATTGCTCTGTGTTGTTAGATTGGAGTATAAGCTTAATTAATTTATGAGATTTGAAGAACTGAACATTATCGCGCCTATTTTAAAGGCGCTGAAAGAAGAAGAGTATACAGAACCCACCCCGATACAGGCAAAAGCCATTCCCCTTATCCTTAACCGGAATGATGTGTTGGGCAGCGCCCAGACCGGAACCGGTAAAACAGCCGCGTTTGCGATCCCGATCCTGCAGCATCTCTTTCTTGACCGCAGGCAGACCAACCATTCGCGTCAGATTAAAACGCTCATCATCACACCAACGCGTGAACTGGCCATTCAGATCGGTGAGAGCCTGGACGTTTACGGAAAATACACGGGAATTAAAACGACGGTCATCTTTGGCGGCGTCAAACAGGGCGCCCAAACCAATATCCTTCGCAGCGGAGTTGATATCCTTGTTGCTACTCCCGGAAGGTTACTGGATTTAATGGATCAGGGCTATGTCAGCCTCGATCAGATCGAATATTTTGTCCTCGATGAGGCGGACCGGATGCTCGACATGGGTTTTATCCATGAAATCAGGAAGATCATTGCCAAACTGCCTTCGAAGCGCCAGTCGCTGTTCTTTTCGGCAACCATGCCCGACAATATCGTTGAACTTTCGTCGAAGATCCTGAGAAACCCGAAAAAAGTGGATGTGAGTCCGGTGTCGTCTACCGCCGATACCATTCAGCAATATTTATACTTTACCAACCGGAATGACAAGAAAGATCTGATCCTCCACATCTTGAAAGATCAGGCGATTGATCCGGTGCTGTTGTTTGCGAAGACCAAGTACGGTGCCGACAAGATTGCCAGACACCTGAAAAAGCAAAACATCAAATCAGAAGCCATTCATGGCGATAAGGCCCAGAACCAACGCCAAAAGGTGCTGGAGAAATTTAAGAACCGGGAGATCCGGGTTCTGGTGGCTACCGATATTGCGGCACGGGGTATCGATATTGACAAGTTAAAATATGTGATCAATTACGACATTCCCAATGTGGCCGAAACGTACGTTCACCGTATCGGAAGATCGGGCCGGGCGGGCGACGAAGGAATTGCGATATCGATGTGCGAACCCGAAGAGAATGCCTATATCAAAGACATCGAGAGGTTAATCAACCAACGGATCAATCGTGTTGAACATCATCCTTTCCCGCAAACCGATAAGCCGATGACCGACAGGGAGAAAAAGGAATTTGAAAAAGAAAAGCAGAAGAGGAAGCAGGAATTTTTTGCTTCCAGAAAAAAAGATTCAAGCCGGTCAGGTTCCTCCGGCTATTCCAGAAGGTTTGCCTGAGAATGAGTTTTTGATTGATTTTAACTTCAGGAGGACGGCTCCGTCGCCAGCCGGCAAGGGCATAGCCGAATTCGCCGCATTATAACTTCCGAAGTCAAAACGAGGTCTTCGGCCGGATAAGCCGGAATAAAATAACCCGGTATTTTTTTGCCGGGACCTGTTTTGCCTTGATTATAACATTTTATTTTAGTAAATTAGACTAAAATAAAACCAAACTTATGCTAATAACCGGGAAATCCGTTTGCAGCATGATGAAAAAATCAACGACCATGAATTTATCCTCAAAAAAAACTGTTTATGCTTTTGGTGGTGATGC
>CAZOYZ010000260.1:0-5456 GCA_964584045.1 uncultured Prolixibacteraceae bacterium
TATGGGAACATGCCTACTATTTGAAGTATCAGAACCGCAGACCGGAATATGTCGATCAGTTTTGGAATATTGTCAACTGGGAAGAAGTTAGTCGCAGATACGCCAATGTTTAGTTTTAAAAACCGGTTTTAGCCGGTTTTTTTTGTTACTTTGGGGTCTGAAACCGGACGATATGATTCAGCGGATAACATTAATCGGCGCGGGAAATCTGGCTACACAGTTGGGAAAAACATTTTGCAGGGCAGGGATTGAAATTGTACAGGTTTACAGCAGAACCCGGGAATCGGCTAAGACACTGGGAGCCGCTTTGAATATGCCATTCACCGATAAGACGGAGGAAATTGATTTGTCCGCCGATCTTATTCTTGTGGCAGTCACCGACGATGCGATCGGAAAGGTACTTGAACAGATGGACCTTCGTCATCACCTGGTCGTTCATACGGCCGGAAGTGTCCCTTTGGATTTTCTGAGAACGTATACAGAGCAATGCGGTGTTTTTTATCCCCTTCAAACCTTTTCCAGGAATCGCGATGTGGATTTTACTGAAATCCCTGTTTGTCTGGAAGGCAGCTCCCCGGATATTCTTGCGGAACTGAAGGGGTTGGCCGGAAAAATTTCAGCGTCAGTGTATGAGATTAATTCAGAAGAACGACGTTTTCTTCATCTTGCCGCTGTTTTTACCTGTAATTTTGTGAATCATTTTTATCATTTGGGGAATCGGCTTCTCGAAAAGCAAGGGCTGCCGTTCGATCTTTTAAAGCCACTAATCCGGGAAACTGCTTCCAAGATCATGGAGATGGAACCTTATGAAGCACAGACAGGACCGGCAAGAAGGAACGACGAAGTAATTATTGGTAATCATTTAAACTTGCTGGATAACCAGCCTGAACTCCGGGAAATCTATCAGCTTTTGACAAAGAGTATTTTTCAGATCTATAAAAAAGGAATTGAATGACATTTTTTAAAGAGAAATTAAGGCAGGTAAAAGCGCTGATCTTTGATGTTGACGGGGTACTGTCGACCGATACGTCAATTTTAAATGAGAAGGGAGATCCGGTGAGAACGGCTAATGTCAAGGACGGTTATGCCATAAGGAACGCGTTGAACATGGGCTACCGGATTGGAATAATCACAGGAGGGACCGTTGAAAATGTCCGGTTGCGTTATGAGAAACTCGGTGTTTCACTGATCTATATGGGGGTGAACAATAAGGTGACTGCCTTACATGATTTTATCGAAAAAGCAGATGTGAAAGCGGAAGATATCTTATATATGGGTGATGATCTGGTCGATTATCAGGTCATGTCGGTGGTAGGTGTACCGGTGTGCCCTTCTGATGCAGTTCATGAGATTAAAGAAATTTCTTTGTATATTTCAGATAAAAAAGGTGGAAAAGGATGTGTACGCGATATTATCGAACAGGTGATGCGGGTACAGGACACCTGGATAAATGAAAAGACTTATTATTGGAGATCAATTTGATGAAACTGAGGAATCTGGAAAATTTTAAGCTTATTCTGGCATCGGAATCGCCGCGCCGTCAGCAACTGTTGCGGGAACTGGGGCTTGATTTTGAAGTCCGTCCTGCCTTTCTGGAGGAGTTTTACCCTGAAGAATTGGGAATGACGGCTATCCCGGTTTATTTGGCCGAACTGAAGGCTGATGCCATGAAAGATGACCTGAAAGAAAACGAGCTTTTGATCACCGCAGATACGATCGTCTGGAAGGATGATCAGGTGCTGAATAAACCGGCTTCCAGGGATGAGGCGATTGCCATGCTGAAAAGCCTTTCCGGAAGTCAACACCAGGTGATAACAGGGATGCATTTGATGTCGGTGTCAAAAAAAGTTTCCTTTCATGCGGTAACAGAGGTCTGTTTTGATGAACTAACAGAGGAAGAGATCATTTATTATGTGGATCATTTCAGTCCTTATGATAAGGCAGGAGCATACGGGATCCAGGAATGGATCGGGTATGTAGGGATCAACCGGATTGAAGGGTCATTTTATAATGTAATGGGTCTGCCGGTTCATAAGCTTTATCAGTATCTCAAAGAATTCTGACCGGATAAATAATAAGATAAACGTGCAAGGAGCGACAAACAAATGAAGCGAATCCTGTTTTTCCTGTTTCTTTTCTGCCTGGTAAACCTGTCAGCTGCCAGGGAAGGTATGTGGATCCCTACCTTGTTAAACAAATATAACATTGAGGAAATGAGGCAGATGGGATTTCGTCTGACCGCAGAGGACATTTACAGCGTGAACCGAAACAGTATGAAAGACGCGGTCGTCCTTTTCGGTTCAGGTTGTACCGGGGAACTGGTGTCGGCCGGCGGCCTGTTGCTGACGAATCATCATTGCGGTTACGGAGCCATTCAGAAACACAGTTCCCTGGAGCATGATTACCTGACGAATGGATTTTGGGCAAAGTCGATGGAAGAAGAACTCCCCAATCCTGGCCTGTCCGTACGTTTCCTTGTCAGAATGGATGATGTCACTGCTTCGGTCACAGAAGGTACAGATCGTCTTTCCGGGGACGAGCAGACGATGAAGATCGATGAAAATATCAGGAGTATTGAGAAAGAGGCCGGTGAAAACAATAAATATGAAGCGGTTGTAAAACCGCTGTTTTGCGGAAATCAGTATTTCGTATATGTTTATCAGGTTTATAAAGATGTCCGGCTGGTAGGTGCGCCGCCATCGGCAATAGGAAAATTTGGAGGCGATACGGATAACTGGATGTGGCCCCGTCATACGGGCGACTTCTCCGTTTTTCGTATTTACGCAGATAAAAATAACGAACCGGCCGAATTCTCTCCCGATAATGTACCGTATCGTCCGAAATCGTTTTTCCCGGTATCGCTGGGAGGTGTCAGAGAGGATGATTTCATCATGATTTTTGGCTTTCCCGGAAGCACCGACCGGTATCTGCCTTCTTACGGTGTTGAACTGATCATGAAACAGAGTAACCCGGATCGTATAAAAATCAGGCAGGAGAAACTGGTGGTGCTTGATAAGCACATGAAGAAGGACGCCGGGGTACGTATTCAATATGCATCCAAATATGCCGGAACAAGTAATTCCTGGAAGCGCTGGCAGGGAGAGATCAAAGGGTTGGAGAAGATGAAGGCCGTTGCACAAAAACAGGCTTTTGAAGAGCGATTTCAGAAGTGGTACGCTCAAAGCGATTCGTTAAAATCGGTTTACAGTGACCTCTTACCTCAGTTTGAAAGGTTATATGCCGGTCTGGCCCCTTTTGAAAGGGCCTATCACTATTATACGGAGATTGTTATGCGGGGTACCGATATCATGAGCCTGGCTGCATCTTTTCTCCTGCTTGAGCCTGTATGGTCTGAGATGGATGATCAGCAAACGGCTCAGTTCAGGGAACAGTTGATAAAAAGGATCAGCAGCCATTTTAAGAATTACGATCAGGCAACCGACGAAGAGGTTTTTGTGCGGTTAATGAGGATGTTGAGAAAAGATTTAGACCCTTCGTTTTTGCCTTCCGGATTTTGTGGCTTCATCGATGGGTATAGCAATGAAGAACTTTTGAACAGGGTTTACCGAAAATCGGTACTCGCTGATCAGGAAAAAATGACGGCTCTGGCCGGTGAGTTAGACGCAAAAACGCTTAAGAAACTGCAGAAGGATCCTGTCGTTGATCTTTATTCGCAGTTGTCGGTGCATTATCGCAGGAACATCGAAGTTGTTTATACCGGCATCAGAAGTGAAATCGGGGTCTTGCAAAAACGGTATATGGCGGGTATCATGGAGATGGAACATTCCTGTCCGGTTTACCCGGATGCCAATTTGACCCTTCGTGTGGCATATGGGAACGTGGGAGGGTATAACCCATCAGACGCGGTCAGCTATAAATACTATACGACGCTGACAGGGATCATGCAAAAAGAAAGCACTGAGAGCGACGACTATGACGTACCGCAACGGTTGCGTGACCTGTATGAAAAAAGAGATTTCGGGAACTATTCCGATGAATACGGTGACCTGCGTGTGGCTTTTACGGCTTCAGCACATACTACCGGGGGGAACTCAGGCAGTCCGGCGGTAAATGCGGCCGGGGAATTGGTTGGGATCAATTTTGACCGCTGCTGGGAAGGAACAATGAGCGACATCATGTTCGATCCCGAACAGTGCCGGAATATTATGGTCGATATCCGGTATGTATTATTCATTATAGACAAATTTGCAGGTGCCGGATATTTGCTGGATGAGATGAATCTGGTACATTCCCGCTAATTTTCAAAACGATAAATCAACGATAACTGCTGGGACTGATCGAGGTCATTGCCCTCGATCAGGTGAAAAGAAAGATTAAACCGTCCCTGGATATGTTTCTTTTTAATAAAGTACCAGATGATATCGGTGCGCAGATAACTGTCAGCATCATAAAACCGGTCTCCATTCATCAGATGATGACCTTTCCCCTGGTGGAAGGTTCCGCGGACCGCAAAGTTTTTGTGCTCCCCATAGATCTCCCCGATAAAACTCAGCGCATTGACGAAGCCGTCGGTGACGCTCCGCTCGCGGATTGATGA
This sequence comes from uncultured Prolixibacteraceae bacterium, assembly GCA_964584045.1. Taxonomy (GTDB): domain Bacteria; phylum Bacteroidota; class Bacteroidia; order Bacteroidales; family Prolixibacteraceae; genus JBCFBK01. Next base: position 4,559 of record CAZOYZ010000260.1, read on the forward strand.
ACCAAGTATACCCATTTTGATAAAACTCCGCTCAAGCGGAATTACTTTCTCCAGATCTGTTCCCGCATATAACACCATTCCCATATTATCTTTAATGTGAATGTTGTCCGTTTCCAGGGCCGTTTCCGCGTAATGATACAGGGTCATATAGTTCTGAACGAAGAAGGAATGAGACCGCATCTCGCCTGAAAAACCTGCCATAAAGGCTTCCCGGCGTGTTTCCGTTTGCCGGCCGGTCCAGTCGACAAATCCGCTTTCATGTCCCCACGACCAGCTGTACCGGCCGTACATTCCTTCTATATTTGGCCGGTAATAAAGGAAAGTATCGGTCAGTAAAGCCAGGGGAAAACTGATCAGATCCATCCTGGGAAAGGCTCCGAAATAAAATGCTTTCCGCTCATCCGTATATTGATAGTAGGCTGTGAGCTTTGGCTTCTGTTCGTCCATTTCGCTTCCAAACTCAAACAAATGGCTCAGCCCGATACGGAAACGGTGATTCCCTTCAAACGTCGTTCCGATCGCAAAGCTGGTTCGTTCTCCGAGGATCGTTTGAGAATAGGCTCTCCGGGAGGCAAACTCGCGATTATCGCCGATCCCGTGAAACCGGACCTCATATTCCGGTTTTTGGGCGAAACCTTTTGTGAAAATGAAAAGCAGAAGTAAAAATAAGAATGAGCGCATGGTTCAATGAATTTAATCACATAAAATATACATATTCCGGTTTGGGTTAACACAGAGCACGGGGAGTTTCCCGGCTGTCCTGATCATTTTTAATTCAGGAAAAACGAACAGATCGTCTGTCTTACTGATCTGCCATCCCGGAACGATGAGCAGGTTGAACTGTTCTTTCAGGCTACTTTCAGCAGCTTCGGTGTACAGATCGCAACTGCTGCTTTCC
>CAZOYZ010000260.1:5556-7626 GCA_964584045.1 uncultured Prolixibacteraceae bacterium
TTTCCTTCTTTTTACGTGATACGACAGGACAAAAAAGGCATAACTCCTTCCGGAAAATCCCGGCAATCCGGGCTCCGTGAACAATAGCATCGTTCATGGACTCCGTGAAGTCACAGCAGACGATAATTTTTTGTTCCGACAGATTTGTCATAATAACTATCAAAGCTATTTATTTTTTTTATTCCGGAATGCATACTGCCGGTTTATTTATTTGTTTTAGTCGTTTGCTGCCGGGATCAGGGAGATAGATATTAATTCCCGGCCTGGTATAGGAGAAAACATACCTGCAGCCGACGCCGGGATACAAAAAAGAGGCTCGTCAGCAGCCTCTTTTTATTTTTTACGCCCAATTGTAAAGCCCATCTATGAGCCGGGCCTGTTTTTCGGCTTCTGAAAGATTCAGGTATTTAAGCTGCTCGGCTTCAAATGCTTTCTTCTTTGCAAGTTCGGCCTCCTTGATTCTGGTCCCGTGAATGGAATCAATCCGGTCTTTCAGGAATTTAGATGCAACTGTGGGGAATAATTCAAGCAACAGTTCTTCTTTTTCAGTGGAAGCAAGTTTCACATTCTCGCCATAAGCCGGGAATGAAGGATTAGGTTGTTTCTGATACTTGGTAACATTAAAAGGAATTTCTTCGCGGGTACCCGCAATTTGTTGACGGAATTCAGGATCAACAGGTATCGGCGTTTTTCCGTATGCACCTTTTACCAGATTCACGAACTGAACGGAATTGTTGCTGTAAAACGGCTTGCGATGTTTTTCGTCGATGACACAATTCACAGCTTGCGCTCCTACAATCTGGCTGGTGGGTGTGACCAACGGAGGACAGCCGGCCGCCAGTCGCACTGAGGGGATCACTTCCAGCACACGGGGCAATAATTCTTCCTGGTTCAGTTGCTTCAGCTGCGCGAGCATATTGGTGTACATTCCCCCCGGAATCTCTGCGAATTTCACTCTTTCGTCGGGATCGGGGAAATTAAAATATTTTTCAATCTTGCCGCATGCCTCCATTAACCGGACTTCGTCATTGTCTCCGGCATATTCTATAGCTTGATCAAATAGCTGATCAACAGCGACTGGTAATTGATCGCGTGTGATGTCGAAATCGATCGGATAAATCTTATAACTGTCAATCCCGGCCATTTCAAGACGGATTTCCTTCAGGATTTTATTAATCCTCACAACAGCATCCGTATGAACACCAGTTTCAATTCCCAGCTTGTTGCAGAAGATCTGCACCAGTTCAAATGACGGAGCGGCTGGTCCTCCTGCAAAATTCATGATGGCAGTGTCCAGAATATCGACTCCGTTCAAGATCGCTGTCAACGCCGATGCCAAACCATATCCGGGGGTACAATGGGTATGAAAATCGATCGGGACTTTGATATTTTCCTTGAACGCCCTGATGATCTGTCCTGCTTTAACGGGCGGAATCAAGCCGGCCATGTCCTTCAGGGTGATCATATCGGCACCCATGGCTTCGAGTTCCTCAGCCATCCGGATATAATAATCAATGGTAAAAATGGCGTTGGGCAGCGGTTTACCCTTCAACCGGGCAAGGTAACGCTCTTTCCGGCTGAATTTCGGATCAACGGTATAACAGGTCACACAATCGGCGAGGCCGCCATTTTCTTTGACATAGTTGATAGTCGACCGGATGTTGTTGGTATCATTTAATGCGTCAAAGATGCGCATGATCGAAATACCCGACCTGACCGCATTTCTGTTGAATCCTTCAATCACTTCCTCAGGGTAGGGATTGTATCCAAAAAGATTACGCCCGCGCGACAGCGCCGTGAGGTGTGAAGTACTTCCTATTTCCTTTTTGATTTTTTCAAGCCTTTCCCACGGATCTTCGTTCAGGTATCGCATAATGGAATCGGGGACTGCTCCACCCCATACTTCGAGCGCGTAGAATCCTGCTTCTTTGTAAATAGGGAGAACACGCTCAATCTGTACTTGTTTCATCCGCGTGGCAAAAAGGGACTGCTGCCCGTCTCTCAAAGTAACGTCTCTGATCAGTAGCTTTTGATTCATGGCATTTTTTGCAAAGATCGTGCAAAAAAATG
>CAZOYZ010000261.1:0-2378 GCA_964584045.1 uncultured Prolixibacteraceae bacterium
ATCCCGGCCATCGTGGAAGGGTGGATGTGCGGCGAGCAGGGAGGAAATGCCATTGCCGACGTGATCTTCGGTGACTATAACCCGGGAGGGAAACTTCCGGTCACTTTCCCCAGGCATTCAGGGCAGTATCCTTTCTATTACAATCATACCATTACCAGGGAGAACAAAAAATACATCGATATGCCGGCCACACCCCTGTATGAATTCGGGTATGGGTTAAGCTACACCACGTTCGCGTACAGCAACCTGAAGATCACACCGGCTCAGGTCAATACAGGAGGTCAGGTTGAAGTGAGCGCAGAGGTGAAAAACACAGGCTCTCGCAACGGGGATGAAGTGGTACAGCTTTATGTCAACGATATCGTGTCCACGGCTTCCGCGCCGGTCATCGAACTGAAAGGCTATGAACGGATCACATTGAAAGCCGGGGAAACGAAAACGGTGAAATTCACCCTGACCCCGGAAGACCTGGCCCTGTTTGACCGCGACATGAACTTTGTGGTGGAGCCTGGCACCTTTGAAGTGATGGTGGGAAGTTCATCAAAAGACATCCGGCTCAAAGACAAATTTGAGGTAAAGGAATAATGATTTGAAAAACACTTAAAATAAAATAACATGGGAAAACTAAATTTCGGTCAAAGCAAGCGCTTCACGTTGTTTTTGGTAATCATGCTTATCAGTCATCTGGTCCTTGCAGCCCCGGATGGCGGGTTGCAGGCAGGTGCGGCTAAAGTGCAGATCACTCCTCAAACTCCCATTCCAATGAGTGGTTATGGCTCAAGAAAAGATCCTTTTAAGGGGGTTCATGATGATATTTATGCCCGTGCCGTCGTTTTCAGTGATGGTATCAATAAAGCGGCGGTGATTTCGGCTGAAGTGATCGGTTTTTCTCATTCATTCTGGGAAGACTGTACCAACATGATTTCGAATGAAACCGGGATCAGGAGGGAATATATTTTCCTGTCGGCAGTACATAATCATAACGGACCGACGCTGAATGTATACCAGGAAGGTGAATCGCCCGCGGTGACGGCATATATCAAAGAACTTAAACTGAAACTCACAGAGGTCACCGCGGCAGCGGTCAAAAACCTTTCGCCGGCAGCTATTGGTGCGGGGAAAGGCGAATGCCTGATGAACATCAACCGGGTCGCTTCTGATGGCAAGGGAGGGATTGTCCTGGGAAGGAATCCTTACCGGTCGTGCGACCATGAGGCAGGCGTCATTAAAGTCAGCGATGCCTCCGGAAAACTGATCTCGGTACTGGTAAACTGGCCTTGCCACGGGGTGGTGCTGGGACCCAGGAATCTCTATATCTCCGGCGACTGGCCCGGAGCAGCATCGGGTTATCTGGAAAACACCCTGGGAGACGGTGTGGTCGCGCCCATGATCATCGGTGCGTCGGGCGATATCAATCCCATATATGGTCCGCACATCGATTTTGAAGTAACAAGTTCATACGCGTACGGAAAAGACGCCATCGGCGAAGACCTCGGAAAGGAGGCGATCCGGGTTGCGGAAAATATCCGCACAACCGGTAACGGTAAAATAAACGCGCTGCAAAAGATCATTTTTCTTCCTGCAAAAGAACGGAAACAAGATAAGCTGCAACGACCTGAGAGCGAGAAGAACGACTCGCTGATGGTACGGCTGTCGGCGATGAAGATCGGCACCGTTGTTCTGACGGGCGTTTCCGGCGAGGTATTTCATCAGATCAGCATAAAAATGAGGGCTCAGTCCCCCTATGCCAATACGTTTATGGTGACCCATTGTAACGGGAGCAGCGGTTACTTGGTTACGGATGAAGCGTATACGGTGGGAGGCTATGAAGCGAATTCGACCCGGGCAAAAAGCGGCGCGGAAAAGGCAATTATTGAAAATCTGCTCGACATGATTTCTGAACTATAGTATACCAATCAAACTACCTGAACGATGAAAAAACAAAATCACGATTTTTTAAAGAAAGCCGCTGCGCTTGCCGGATGGATTTTATGGATATTCCTTCTTGTACCCGGATGTAACAAAACGGGTCAGTCTCCTCTCCGGTCGTTGGTTGAACTGAGCGTCGGTGAGACGCGGGAGGTGACCCTCTGTAACGGGGAGGTCGTGCAACTGGCGCTTTTGGAAATTGCTGAAGAAGTGGATAGCTGCCGCGGCGCCGTAAGAGGGGCCCGCGTCAAGGTGGCGGTCGACGGGGAAGAACTGACCCTGAACACAGGGAATTACAACCTTCCGGTAACCATCGGCAAAGCTCAGATCGACTGCCCTGTGATTAAAGCATATTATGCAACCACCAATCAGGACTCGTGGGCTTTACGCAAAGATGCCTGTTTCAGGCTTTGGCCAAAGGACTCACCTTACCTGGAGCCCGGAACTTT
>CAZOYZ010000261.1:2478-7598 GCA_964584045.1 uncultured Prolixibacteraceae bacterium
TCCGTCCCGATGTGGTTTACGTGGAGGATGCCAAAGGCTGGTGCTACCGGTACAGCCATCTGGACAGCGTCCTTCCGGCCATCAAGCCGGGCGAAAAGATCAAAGCCGGGCAGCAGATCGGGTTTGCAGGAAAACAGGGTCACAGCGGAGGATGGGTTCATCTCCATTTTGAGATCAGTCACAAAGAGATGCCTTCAGGAGAATGGGGCAATGAAGATACGTATGCCTATGTGTGGGAGGCCTATTGCAGGCAATTCAAACCAGCCCTGATCGCGGTAGCCCGTCCGCATCACCTGGCTTGTACCGGCAGCCCGGTGAAGCTGGATGGCAGTAAATCGAAAAGTTTTTCAGGAGAGATCGTCTCGTATGAGTGGCTGTTCAGTGACAGTTCAACGACGAAGGGAGCGGTACAGGAAAAAATTTACGACAAGCCCGGAGCATATTGTGAGACGCTGAAGGTGACCGACTCGAACGGGAATGTGGACTACGACTTTGCGGTGGTGCAGGTGCTTGGTAAAGACAGTACGGAACAGGTCATTCCGACCATCCAGGCCGCCTGTTATCCGACGATGGATATTAAAACCGGCGATCCGGTGGTGTTCCTGGTTAGGACGTTTAACGCCTCCTCCGGCTGTGAAGTTTGGGATTACGGAGATGGTTCCCCTCAGGATACCGTTCAATCCGAAACGGTCGACCGCAGAAATCCGGTCGCGGGAGAATTTGCCAAAACGACACATGCTTTCTCTGCGCCAGGCCAGTACCTGGTCTCCGTGCAACGGACCAATGAAAATGGATTTACCGCTGCGGCACGGCTCTATATCCAGGTCAGGGAGAAATAGCAAGGATGGATCCGTCAAATAATAACAAGCCACCATGAAATTAAAAATATCGGGTTTATTCATTTTTTTCTTGCAGATTTCCCTGTTTGTACAGGCAGAAATAAAACTTCCGGCCATTTTTGGTGATCACATGGTTTTGCAACAACTCACCGATGCAGCGATTTGGGGAAAAGCTACGGCAGGAAAGGCGGTCAGGGTGAATACCTCCTGGAACAGGGAAAGTTACCTGGCACAGTCAGATAAACAGGGAAACTGGAAAGTAAAAGTTAAAACTCCCCGGGCGGGTGGTCCGTATGAAATCACGATATCGGACGGTTCAGTCCTTAAGTTGAAAGATGTTCTGATCGGAGAAGTTTGGATTTGCTCGGGCCAGTCGAACATGGCAATGCCCATGAAAGGCTACCGCAACCAGCCCGTTCTCGGCTCCAATGAAGCCATTGCCACTTCTGCGAATCCAAACATCCGGTTGATCACGGTTGGACGGGACAAAAGCCCCGAGCCGAAGGATGATTTCACCGGCGAGTGGAAAGAATGCCTTCCTGAAAATGTGGCCAATTTCAGTGCAACAGCATATTTCTTCGGCAAAATGATTCAGCAGGTGTTGGGCGTTCCGGTGGGGCTGATCCACTCCAGTTGGGGAGGAACAAATATTGAACCCTGGATCAGTGAAGAAGGGATTAAAAAATACGATTGGGTCCCCGCTCCTGATAAGAAAAAAGAAGGCGAATATTATCATAAAAATCCTTCCGCGCTTTTTAATGCCATGATTCATCCTGTGGTCGGATATGGACTGAGAGGAGCGATATGGTACCAGGGAGAAGCGAACTGCTATGAACCGGAGCATTATCAGAAACTGATGCCCGGATTAGCTGAAGACTGGCGCGCCAAATGGGGTATTGGTGATTTCCCCTTCTATTATGTACAAATTGCGCCATTCGATTACAGATCAATTGGCAGTGATGTAAATTCTGCTTATTTGCGCGATGCGCAGAGAAAAGCGGCGGATGCCACTGTTAATTTTGGGATGGCTTGTATCCTGGACGCCGGCGAAAGGACCGGTATTCATCCGGCCAATAAAAAAATTGCAGGTGATCGCCTGTCGTACCTGGCCCTGGCAAAAACTTACGGTAAAAGCGGCTTTGCCTGGTCCGGCCCGGTGTTAAAGGAAATGATGGTGGAGGGAGCTTTGGTAAAGCTGACTTTCGACCATACAGACAATGGCTTGACCAGTTTTGGCAAAGAACTGGAAAATTTTGAAGTTGCAGGCGAGAACAAACGGTTCTATCCGGCAAAAGCATGGATTACCGGCAACGGGGTTACTCTTTTTTCTCCGGAAGTTGCAAATCCCGTTGCTGTTCGTTATGCTTTTAGTAATTTTGTTGTTGGTGATCTTTTCAATACGGAAGGATTACCGGCTTCCTCGTTCAGAACGGACAACTGGTGAAATCGCATAAGCACAAAATAATAAATTTGCTTTCAGAATAATAAAGACAGGTAGTTCTAAAATGATCACTGAATAAAAAGTAAACCTATGGAAAGTAATCGGAGAGACTTTTTAAAACTTGCCGGACTTGCCGGCATGGGGATGACGGTCATGAACCCGGTATTCGCAAGTGTAAAAGCCGGAAAATCACCCATGAAATTTGGACTGGTCACTTACCAGTGGGCGAAAGACTGGGACCTGCCAACCTTGATCGCCAACTGTGAGAAAACAGGAATACGGGGAGTGGAGCTGCGTACACAACATGCACATGGTGTGGAAAGCAGCCTGAGCGCATCTCAGAGGCTGGACGTGAAGAAGCGGTTTAAGCACAGCGGAATTACCTGCCTCGGCTACGGGTCAAACTTTGAATATCACAGCCCTGATCCGTCCGAGCTTCAAAAGAATATAGAGGGCACAAAAGAATATATCAGGCTCTGCCACGACATCGGGGCAACGGGGATCAAGGTCAAACCGAATACCCTTCCTGCCGAAGTTTCAAAAGAAAAGACGATTGCCCAGATTGCCGCTTCCCTGAATGAAATCGGGAAATTTGCAAAAGATTTTGATCAGTTGGTCAGGGTTGAGGTTCACGGCCGGATTACATCCGAGTTGCCCAATATGAAAGCGATTTTTGATCAGGTCACAGAGGCGAACGTAAAAATGTGCTGGAACTGCAACGATACCGACTTGTTGCCTCCCGGTCTTGAAGGCAACTTTAATATGGTCAAAAAGTGGCTCGGTGATACGATCCATATTCATGAGTTGGAGAGTCCCAATTATCCTTATCAGCAGCTTTTTGAGTTACTTTCCGGCGAGAACTATGAAGGATGGCTGCTCCTGGAGGCGAGTAGTCAACCTGATGACAAGATCGCTGCCCTGAAAGAACAGCGTTCCTTATTTAATCAACTGGTGGAACAAACGAAAAAGGCTAAAAAATAGCTGTCCGGAAGAGGTGTTCTCTGAGCATTGATCAGTCCGGTTTATGATCATCACCACGTCAATAAAAATGAAACGATTTCAAACCGTCATATCCTTAACGGGTTTGTTGTTATTATCTTGTGGACAGCAGCAGGAAGACAGTAATTGTTCTGTAATTCACACATTTGAACAGTTGATCTCCGTTTTTCCTGATCCGCCTTCGGAGTTTCGTCCCGCACCGTTCTGGGTGTGGAATAATGATGTTTCGAGGGAGGATATTGACCGAACATTGAATGATTTTAAGGAGGCAGGGATTGGCGGGGCGTTCATCCATCCCCGGTATGGACTCATCACGGAATACCTTTCCGAAGAATGGTTCGACCTGGTAAGGTATTCGCGGGATGTCGCCAAAAAACTGGACATGAAACTGTGGATTTATGATGAAAATTCTTTCCCCAGCGGTTTTGCAGGCGGACACGTGAATGAGCAAATGCCGGAGTCTTATCATCAGGGTTCCTCCCTGTCGGCAGTGGAGACGAACAAGCTTTCCCCGGGCAAAGATCAACGCGTGAAATATGTTTTTAAGCAGGAGGATGGCGGGTGGAAGGATATCACTACATCGGTTGCTGCGGAAAATGATTCAGCCGGCAATTATCTTGTTTTTACGTTACATGATTTTCAAAAGTCGAAGTGGTATGGTGGTTATTCCTATGTCGATCTTTTGGTGAAGGGCGTAACCGGGAAGTTTATTGAAGTGACTTACACAGGGTATAAAAATGCAGTCGGGGAGGATTTTGGGAAAACGATACCCGGTGTTTTTACGGATGAGCCCCATACAGGCGCTGACGGAAATGGCAGAATACGATGGACACCCGATCTGGCTTCGCGTTTTAAGGAAATGCATGGCTACGATCTGGAGTCCAATATCGTTGGGCTGATCAGAGAAACGGGCAACTGGATGAAATTGAGGCACGATTACCAGGCTGTCATCCTTGATCTGTTCATTGAACGATGGTCAAAGCCGATGGCTGCGTTTTGCCGGGAAAATAACCTGCATTTTACAGGTCATTACTGGGAACATGGATGGCCCGGCCTTATCTATGGCCCGGATAACATGGCGATGTATGCCTACCATGACATGCCGGGGATCGACCTTCTTTATAATTCCCAGGTTGAACGTTCGGATCAGTTCGGGAATATCCGCAGTGTGAAGGAATTATCGTCTGTGGCGAACCAGTTTGGGCGCCGGCGAGCGCTTTGCGAGGCTTATGCAGGGTCAGGATGGGAATTCCGCTTCGATGAAATGAAGCGGTCGGGCGACTGGGCATACGTATTGGGCGTTAATTTTTTGAATCAGCATCTCTCATTGGTCTCCCTCGCGGGCGACCGGAAACATGATTATCCCCAATCGTTCGGGGCACATGCTCCCTACTGGAAGCAATACCGTTATCAGACCGGTTATTTTGGGAGGTTATCAGCAGCACTCTCCGCGGGGAGACAGGGAAACAGGATATTGGTACTTGAGCCGACCACGACCGCCTGGATGTATTATTCACCCCGGAACGAGCAATCAAATGAACGTTTCAGCAAGATCAACCCTGCGTTCAGAAATCTGCTTGGTCTTCTCGAGAAAGAACAGGTGGAATATGATCTGGGTTGTGAAAACATCATCAGGGACTACGGTAAAGTCAGGGGAAAGAAATTCCATATCAATCAGCGCAGTTATGACGTGGTGATCATTCCTGACGTCATGGACAATTTTGAAGAACCGACTTTCCGGTTGCTGCAGGAATATGTTTCAAACGGGGGAAGGGTGATTCAGTTGGGTGAAGGTGCAAAATTCGTTGCGGCGGTGCCTTCCGAAGAACTGACTGCCCTTA
>CAZOYZ010000262.1:0-7595 GCA_964584045.1 uncultured Prolixibacteraceae bacterium
CTAAAGAAGCGGAAACGGGCTTCCACTTCATTCCACGTCTTTTGGATCAGCTCATCGGCCTCTCCCCTGACCCTGTTCATGAGCTCGGATGCCTTGTTCGTGATGTTCTGCAGGACCATTTGATAACGGTAGGCTTCAAGAAAAGATTCGTAATGTACTTTGACAAGTGCAATCGAAGGGCTGTAGATCGGATTGCCTCCTTGTTTGCAACGGTTTTGTTCACCTTTGATGATCTTTTCTCCCCATTCGAGAATGTCCTTTTCCAGGTTCAGGACCGGTATTTTTTGTGTATGCGGATCAAGACTATAATATGCACGGGCCTCCGGTTTCAACTCTTCCCGCAGGATAGCAAAAGTAAGGACCTGTGCAAAATGAGTGATATAAAGCTTTGCCTTCCTGACAATTTCGCCATATTCCTTCGATTTGTTAAACTGATTCTGCTTGGCGGTGTCCAGTTGTCGGATGGCTCCCAAAAGACGCGGATAGAATGACTGAAGTTTATCAAGTGTTTCCTGACTGAAGGCCAATTCTTTCTGAGGAGTTCTTTTACCTTTCTCCAGGGCAGCTTCAATCGCTCTCAATCTGGCCTGATCTGTGTTCGGTAACCTTCTGTAGGGCATAAGGATCAGTTTTTCAATTACTACGAAGATACGAATTCCGAAATCTGTTTTGGGCTATTCGCACAAAAAAATAATTAACAGGCGACTGTTGAAAAACTATTTCGATAGTTCCATCATTCTGATAATTGGTTTTTTGGCAAGTTCGATCACTTCATCAGACAACCGGATCTCAGGCTGTTCATGTTTCATGCAGAGATACAGTTTCTGTAAACTGTTTAATTTCATAAAGGAACAATCGTTGCACGCACAGGTGGAATCGTTCGAAGGAGCAGGGATAAATGTTTTATCCGGGCAGGCCTTTTTCATTTGATGAAGGATCCCGCTTTCCGTGGCGACAATAAATTTCCGGGCGATACTCTTCCGGACGTAGCTGAGCAGAGAAGATGTCGATCCGACATGTCCTGCCAGCAGAAGTACCGGCTTTTCGCATTCGGGATGAGCGATAAACTCTGCATCCGGATGTTGATCCAGCAGTTCAATGATCTTTTCAACAGAATATTTTTCGTGCACCATACAGGACCCATCCCACAGCACCATGCTGCGTCCGGTGAGGCTGTTCAAATAATTCCCCAGATTCCTGTCGGGAGCAAAGATCAGTTTTTCATCTTCCGGAAAGCTTTTCACGATCTTTTCGGCATTCGATGACGTACAAACCACGTCGGTCATGGTTTTCAGTTCTGCAGAACAATTGATATAGGAAATGACCTTGTAGCCGGGGTAGCGGGATTTGAATTCCCTGAACCGGTCAGCAGGCGCTGAATCGGCCAGCGAACATCCGGCTTTCAGGTCGGGCAAAATAACTTTCTTTTTCGGATTAATAATTTTGGCGGTTTCGGCCATAAAATGGACACCGACGAACACGATTATTTCCGCGTTTGTGCGCGCGGCCTCCTGCGCCAACTGAAGGCTGTCGCCTACGAAGTCGGCGATGTCCTGCAGCTCACTGTCTACATAATAGTGACCTAATATGACCGCGTTCTTTTCTTTTTTTAATCTGTTTATTTCACTGGTCAGTTTTAATTGCGGGCCAATTTCTTCGACAATATGCCCGTTTTCTTCCAACATCTCCTGAGTTCGTTCTCTTTCCATTTTCTTCATCCTTTCCTTCCAAAGAAGTTGGCGGCAAAATTAAGAATAACTATTAAAAAAACACATAAATGTCTGAAATGTTCCCGCAAAAAAACCCGGATGCATTTCCGGGTTTTTTTGCGACCGCTCACAGAAAGAAAGTGCGCATGCCGTACGCTGAATATCGGGATCTTTGGACAGCGAACCGTTAACAGCTAATCGCTGATCGTTGTTTTTGTCAGTTTTAAAGGGTCATCTCCGTTCTTCAGGAGTTTCATCCTGAAGCTGTAATGATAGTTCTTATCGGTTAGACGGTATTGCGGGTGGGTCCACGCTCCCCAACTGTTGTCACCACCTACACCCATTTGCTTGTAGTTGATATTCACCGAGGTCAGGTCGCGCGGTTTCACGTCGTTGATGTGCCGTTGCGGCGGGATTCTCCCTCCTTCCAGCTTTTCGGTCGGTCTGTATAACGACTCGAAATCCTCCATGATGTTGTGGTGGGCGCTTACTTCGAGCAGAGGTTCGCCGACAAACAACAATCCTGCTCCGTCCCTGTTGGTCACTGCCGCCCAGCGGACGTCCGTCTTATTGCCGTTCTCCTGAGGGCGCACGTAAGCGTAGTACTGATCAGCCACGGTTCCGGAATATTTTCCGACAAAGGCGCTGGTTTTTCTGTCCCAATAGGATTCCTGGGGGCCGCGGCCCAACCAGGTGAACTGGTCAAATTGTCGCGGCATTACCAGGTTCATTCCGAAGAGCGGGATTTCGGGAAGATCCTTGCCCGTCATCTTAAAATCGTTGGAAACCTGCACGTCGCCGTTTCCAAGAACCGTGTAAACCGATTTGTAGTCCGCGATTTTTTCGCCCTGTTCACTGAGCAGGTCAAAGCTGAGGGTCACAATGGCTTTATTGGCGGCCTCATTCTTCAGCGTGGCCTGGATCACCTGACGCTGTTCGCCGGCCTTTCTCCAGACCCTGGAGCGTTTATGAAGATTGTTGCCCAGGTCATTATCGATAGGTGCGCGCCAGAAATTCGGAACAGGGCCTGCTGTCAGCAGTTCCACATCACCCAACCTGAAACTTTTGAGGATGCCGGCCTTTTTGTCAAATGCCAGTTGGAATCCTTCGCCCTGAATGATCACTTCTTGATCGTTTTCAGTCGTCTGCAATGCCGGGAACGATTTGGGGCTGATCTGCTCTGCTGCTTTGAAGACAGGGAGTTGCATCTGTTCTGCAGCCACTTCATGTCCGGCAGGGATAAGGTCTTTTTCTGTTTTTGTCCTGGCCGAGAAATTCAGAAAATATTCAGTTCCCGGCCGAGGATCGACGGCATAATCGAGTTTAACCTCGCCGGCAGTTGCAGGAGCCAGTTCAAAATTCTCCAGTTTGCCGGTTGTCAGCGTTTCGCCGTCGGCGGTTATCGTCCAGGTAATGTCAAAGTCAGCGAGGTTTGTGAAGGCATATTTGTTCTTTACTTCAACCACCCCCTTTTTCAGGTCCACGGCTTTAAAGCCAATATTCTGGTAAACCTTTTTTGCTTCCAGCAGCGATGGCTTTATACCCCTGTCGGGATCAACAAGGCCGTTGCAGCAGAAGTTCCCGTCAGAAGGCACCGTGTCCGGTCCAAAATCGCCGCCATAAGCCCAGTATGCTGTTCCGTTTGAATCTTTCTGAAGGATTCCCTGATCAACCCAATCCCAGATGCAGCCGCCCTGGAGGACATCATACTTTTCGATCAAATCCCAGTAATCCTGCAAATTTCCCACACTGTTTCCCATCGCATGGGCATACTCGCATTGAATTAAAGGTTTGAGCGGATTGCTTTTCGCATACTTTTCCATAGATTCGATCGTGGCGTACATCGGGCAGTAAATGTCCGTGTTGTAGTCGTTTCCTGCACGCTCATACTGAACCGGGCGGGTACCGTCGATCTTTTTCAGATATTCATAGGTGGCCTCAAAATTGACTCCGTTGCCTGCCTCATTCCCCAAAGACCAGGTAATAATGCAGGGTTGGTTTTTGTCCCGTTCATACATGTTTTCGGTACGGTACATGTGGGCCGGTCCCCACTCCGGCTGTTTAGCCAGCGATTCCGCTCCATATCCCATTCCATGCGATTCGATGTTCGCTTCATCGATAATGTAAAGTCCGTAAATATTGCAGAGCTTGTACCACATTTCCGGTTGGGGATAATGGCATGTGCGCATGGTATTGATATTATGCATTTTCATCAGCCTGATATCCTCCAGCATCTGCTCTTTATTTACCACGTGACCCGTAACCTGGTGATGTTCATGCATATTAACACCTTTTACATCAATCGGACGGCCATTCACCATCAGCATGTTATTTTTGATCTCAACCTGACGAAATCCCACATCCTGGCGAATCACTTCGATGATCTCGCCATTGGCATTTTTCAAAGTGATGAACAACTGATAGAGGTTAGGAGTCTCGGCGGTCCAGGTTTTTACGCCGGGAAGCACATCATCGGCGATCGTAACCACCTCGCTGCTGTCGGGAAGATTCACTTTTTTTGAATAGCTTTTCACGACATCACTCCCGTCGAGCAGTTCAGCCTCCACGGTTAATTCTGCGGTTTCCGGTTCAAAGTTAGCGAGTTCGACATCCAATTTTAATATCCCGCCGGTATAAGCCGGGTCTAGCCCTGCTGTCACTTTGAAGTCCCTGACATTTTGTTTTTCACGGGCCAGTAAATAAGTGTCACGGGTAATACCGCTCATACGCCAGAAATCCTGGTCTTCCAGGTAACTGCCATCACACCAGCGGAAGATCTCAACGGCCAGATTGTTATTCCCGCTTTTCAGGAAAGGCGTGATGTGAAACTCGGCGGGAGTTTTACTGTCTTCGCTGTACCCGACATGCTGTTCATTAACCCAGACATTCACAAAAGAACTCGCGGCTCCGAAGTGGAGAAATACTTCCTTGTCCTTCCATCCGGCAGGTATTCTAAAAAAACGTTTATAGGAACCAACCGGGTTATAATGCTTCTGAATAAGTGGCGGAGTTTTGGCATGCGGGTAGGGTACATTGGTGTAAATAGGATAATCAAATCCCTGGAGTTCCCAGTTTGAGGGAACTTCTATATTATCCCAGTCTTTGATCCTGTAGTCGTCCTTGAAGAACCAGAAAGGACGTTCATCCGGGTTTTGTGAAAGATGGAACTTCCAGGTCCCGTTCAGCGACTGTACAAACGGAGAAGACCATATGTCATCGCTCATTGCCTGTTCTCTTGAGATCCAGGGGATGAACGAAGCCCGCGGTTTCTCCTTGTTGAGCTGACTGATCCCCGGGTCTTCCCACGGTTTGGGATCCATCTCCGCAAAAGGCACATTTTCATAGTTGCTGGTGCACGCGAAAGAGGTGGAAAACAAAATAAAAATCAAAAGCCGGTTTTTTTTCTTCATTATTATAGCGTGTTTAGATTTTTAGCTATCCCATATCACCACTGGTAGGTACCGGTAGGTATGCAAAAATCACAAAAATAATCATCATAAACAAGTAAAAGCAGAAGATTTGTTTCCCCAAAGGACCATTCTTTAGTCAGGTAGATTTCCGCCCGATCGCAATTTTATAAAGAGTACAAAGAGTACTTCAATCTTAGCTGGATTTTTTGTTGATCTTAATTATCTGTAAATCATGAATTTATGTTTATAAAGTTCAATCGGCCATAAATAAAGCAGAAATTCTTTTAAAAAAAATAGTACTATGTATTGCATGGAACCATATAATGTTTATATATTTGCAATACATTATTCCATGTAAAAAATGGAAGCTGATAAAAAAAAGTTCTATACGGATGCAACCAAATGAAAATTTGTGCGTCTTATGCATGAAAACAGAAAACAAACGGAGTCCTCAAAGCCAGGGACGGAACAATTAAAAACAGAAAACAGAAACAGATTACATCATGAAAACGAGTAGTTTAAAAAAAGGAAACAGAAGGGACAGGATGGGACAGGTCCTGTTAAGGAGTGGAGCAGTAATTTTCAGCGTGGTTTTACTGAGTTTCACGGTAAGTGCCCAGGGACTGTGGAAGCAGCTTTTGGCGTACAACAGTTTTGGTAAAATGGCCATCCTGATGGTACGCACTTCAGAGGCCGGTTCAGGAACTGAAAAGATTAAAACTGCGCGGATAGTTTCTGCACCCTCCGAAACGGCCGCCTTCCGTCTTGAACCTGCATCGGACAGAAATCTGGAGGTAGAGCCGTGGATGACCGATGATCTTTACTTCGGGGCGTACAACCGGATTTTTGAGGTAGAAAAGGATAAGCCGCTTGACATTGAACTATGGATGGTAGACAGTCAGTATTTTGCCGGAAGCCCTGAGAGCGATAAGGACAGAGCCCTGCAAATAGAATCATGGATGGTGGATGATCGTTACTGGAGGTATTAATTTCCGGGAGTTGCGGTCGCTGAGGGAAAAGACTTAAAAGGGAAAGATATGAAGATTGACAATACAAAAGCACAGATGCGGAAGGGGGTACTTGAATACTGCATCTTGCTGGTACTTGACGGGAAGCCGCTTTACGCGAGTGATATCATTGATGAGTTGAAAAACTCAAAAATGATCATCGTGGAAGGTACGCTTTACCCTTTGTTGACCCGTCTGAAAAATGACGGGCTGCTGGGTTACCGCTGGGAGGAGTCCACCCAGGGCCCTCCCCGGAAATACTATGAACTGACCGATCAGGGTAAGGAATTCCTTTCTGAACTTGGAAATTCATGGGATGAACTTGTTGAAGCAGTTGCTGCGATTAAAGCCGGGAAAATATAACAACACCAAAAAAGACAGATTGACCCATATTACGATCAGAAAATGAAAAAGACATTCACAATTAATATCAGCGGCAGTGTCTTTCACATCGAGGAAGATGCTTATGAGAAGCTTCGCGACTATCTTCAGATGTTGACCGGACATTTTGGGACAGACGCTGACGGCCGTGAGATCCTTCAGGATATTGAAGCCCGTATCGCAGAGCTTTTCGCAAAAAAAATGGAGGCAGAAGGGAAAGATGTTATTCTTGACGCCTGGGTAGATGAGGTAATGGCTCGCATGGGAAAACCCGAGGACTTCATCGAAGAGGAAGAAGAAACTGTGCAACCGGCAGCGCCGCCTGCCGAAGTAAAGGTGAAACGGCGGATGTATCGCGATCCGGACCACAGGGTACTTGGCGGCGTGTGTTCAGGCATGGGGGCTTATTTCAATATCGATCCGGTGGTGTTGAGGATTATCTTCTTTATTCTCTTCTGGGTCAGCGCAGGGATTGCCCTGTTGGTTTACCTGATGCTCTGGATTGCCGTTCCGAAGGCTAAAACAACTGCCGAACGGCTGGAAATGCGGGGTCAGGAAGCCACCGTCTCCAATATTGAAAAATCGATTAAGGAAGAAGTGAAAGAAGTAAAGGAAAGTTATAAGCGGTTCCGGAACTCCACGACCTACGAAAAAGGCCGGGAACAGGTAGGCCGGTTTGGTGATGTCACCTACAACGTGCTTCGGGTCATTCTGCGGATGATTGTGATCGTGGCCGGTGTATTCCTGATCCTGATGGCTTTCTTTGGACTGATTGCATTTATTACTTCTATGGTGATCGGACAGTCCGTTTTCCGGTCTGCTCCCTGGATTGGTGATCTTGGCCCCGAGTTCCATATGCCCGAAATTGCGAATTTCTTTATCGCCTCAGGTTCAATGACGATTTTAATGGTCGCGATAGCCCTTCTGATCGCGATTCCTTTACTGGGTATTCTGTATGCCGGGACAAAAATGGTCTTCAGGTTCAGGTCGAACAGCAAGATGATCTTCCTTGGGTCACTGGCTGTTTGGGGGATGGCGCTGATCACGGCGGTGATCGTTCTGGTCAGCCAGATCAAGGGCTACAGTAA
>CAZOYZ010000263.1:0-1426 GCA_964584045.1 uncultured Prolixibacteraceae bacterium
TCGGGTATAGTGAAACGGAATCGCAACCTGAAGCGTGGTTAAGACCTCATCGATCGTCTCCTCATTTTTGAATATACCGGAATAGCTGATCTTATTTAAACCGGGGTTGACGATCTCCATGTCCACATCATACCAGCGCTCCAAACGTTTCACCAGTTCCTCAAAAGTGATCTTGTCAAAATCGAAGATACCATCTTTCCAGTTGGCTGCTTTCACCGCATCCGTTTTCTCCAGTAAAAACTGATCCTCCTTAAAAATAAGGGTCTGACCCGGCTCCACATCGATGATCTGCTTTCCCTTCCTGATCTCGATCCTCCCGTCGATAAGTGTCGCTTCCGTACGGTGAAAATCCGGATAAGCCATTACGTTGAAACGGGTTCCGGTCACCCTTATCTCATAATCGCGTGTTTCTACGGTAAAATCTGAACCGTCTTGTTTGGCAACCTCAAAATAGGCTTCTCCCTTCAGCTTCACCTGCCGGTTGTTCTCCATAAAATTACCGGGATAAGAAAGGACAGACTCCGCGTTCAGCCAGACTTTGGAACCATCCGGCAGCAGGAGCCGCGATTTTTCACCACGCGATACACTGGTTTCAAACCACACAACCTGTGAACTGCGCCCTGGTCTTCCTGTTAATACGTAAGCTATCGAAAAACCCATGACCAGGGCGACGAGCAACATGGCTGCTATCCGGACGAAAGAAAGCCGGATCTTTTTGACTCTCCCCGCGGAGACGGATTTAAACGGACGACCGATGAGAAGCTTATTGATCAGTCCTGCATAGGAGCTCTTGAGCAACGGATGTTCCATTTTTTCCGGATCAAGGTTTTCCTTGATCTGAAAAAAGTAATTCCTGTTCGCTTCGCTTTCCTTTAACCAGGCAAGTAGTTCGGCCTCTTCCTCCGGTGCTAACCGTCCGTTAAAGTAATTCACGATCCGTTGTTTTATCAGGTTGTTCATATTGCGAAAAGTCTGTTGTTTTTCTGCTTCACTGATAAAACACTTCCGGAAATACTTTACCCTACCCCGGTTTTAAAATTTCTTTAAAATCGTCCAAAGGTTCGTCAAAATCAGGCGATATATAAATTTGACCTTTTGCGGATCCAAATCTTGGCTGCCTTTTCTTTATTTCCTTTTTCCTTTTCGCTAATAAAAAATCGATAAAATCATTTACTTGTGACTTTAAGTCAGTCGGTAAATAACTGATTTTCGTATATAACTGAGTCTGCTTCATCGCCACATTTTTATTCAAAGATACAATTCTCTCTCTCACAAACCAAAACTCGTGTTTGGAGTATCCGACAGTTTAAAAATAAGCTTCCCGCCTTTCAGGATATCTTCCTGGCTGATCCAGGTTTGATTAAAAGGTTTTCCGTTTAAGGTTGCAGACTGGATATAAAAATTGCTGTCGCTTAGATTCTCCGCA
>CAZOYZ010000263.1:1526-7573 GCA_964584045.1 uncultured Prolixibacteraceae bacterium
TGTGTGCCGTACCACTGGTACATGTCTTTGGTCAGTATTTTATTCACCCATTTTTGTGTCAGCCAGGGTTTGCTTCCGAAGTTAAACATGAAAGGGACATGAATGTCCGGCTGATTGCCATGATTATACAAATGGTGATCAAAAAAGTATTCCAGTTGTTCTGTATATTTCTCTTTGCCTCCGATCATCTCAATCATTCCCTCCACATCAAACGGCACATGCCAGCGGTATTGCCAGAGTGTCCCCTCATACAGTCCGTCACCATGCATGATGTCTGATTTTTCTGTAATCGGTAAAAATTTCTCTTTCCAGACCCGTTTATATCGCAGACACTCCGCCATCAGCAACTGATAATCGTCTTTCTTGTCCAGGATCCTGGCAAACTGCGCCAGCGCCCATAAATCGTAGCTCTTTTCCAGCTCTTTGTCGGGAGAATCACTGTTGATGTTATTAACTTCAGCCATTAACTTATTGTAAACAAGGGAGATATCGAAATCAGCGACCCCTCTCCGGTAAAGATCGAGTAACGTAATCACGGTATGTTCGGTCCTTACGGTGGGCACCGGCTCGTGATACCCGGCCCAGTAAGGCATTCCATACCTGAAAAGATCGGCCATCGATTTAGCGATATCCGATGAAACGTCGGGAATAAGTATGGAATACAGGCTGAACTTATTTCTGAAGTTATCCCACATCGACCAGGAGTCATAATGCGTATAGCCTTCGGCCTTGTATATTTGTCCGTCGGTAGCCCGGAATTCCTTGGAATGATTTTCAGACTTCACCGGGTTTAAGAAAGAGTGATAGAGATGCGTATAAAACAACGTCTTGTACTCTTCCTTCCCTTCGACAACGACCCGAGACAGGATATCCTCCCAGTGCTTCCTTCCGTTTTGTCGCACCTGTTCAAAGGCCATGCTCTTCGTGACACTTTCCCATTCAGCCCTGGCCGAACCGGTACTGACCGGCGAGGTCGTTACATAAAACAGGATTTTCTCTCCGGCTTTGGTTTTGAAGCGGAAGTAAAACCGGTGATCCTTTTCGTGGTCTAACAGCAGTTCCTTATTGCACCAGACATGGTAATGAACGGTATATCGTCCCACGCCGCAGACATTGCGGGCCGATACCGTGGCGTTAAATTCATGATTGTTTAAGATATTACCCGCAGCGGATATGGTCCCGGCGAAAGAGCTCCCCGCGTCGATAATCACGAATGCGTTGCCCGCTTCAGGAAAAGTATACCGGTGGATCGCGGTTTGATTGGTCGCTGTCAGCTCCGCCAGAATGGAATTGGAAAATTCAACCGAATAATAGCAGGGGGAGGCCTTTTCACTTTCCTTAATGATCGGCGAACTTTGTATGTTCATATCGCCAATCCCGGGAAGGATCCTTAAATTTCCGCCCGCTCCCGAACAACCGGTTCCGCCAATCCGGTTTTGTGAGAACCCGGCTATCCTGCCGGCTTCATAATCATACCCGCTGTGGTTGCCCGGATCCGTGTCGGGACCAGGCTTGATCATTCCGAACGGTACACAGGCAGCAGGATCTGATTGGCCGTGGTCGCCCGCTGTGCAAATAAACGGATCAACATAGTCAATCACCGACTGCCCAAAAGTGGTCTGAAAGATACACCAGGCTAATACAAAACCAATTTTCCTTTTCATATTTTTTTAACTTTTAAGAACGAGAAGAATCACCGACATGGGAACGTAACCGCCAAACCGTTCCCGGTAAACAGACAGCGCTTTTGAAATATGCTTCTCAACTGCTTTGATGCTGACATTCAGCCTGTCGGCTATTTCCTGATTTTTCAATCCTTCGATCCTGCTCATGCGAAATACGATCCGGCATTTTTCAGGCAACGAATTCATCACCTCTGAGACTTTTTCCTGTAATTCCTTTTCAATCAAAAGATAAGGTTCATTTCCAACCAGATCGATGTAATACAATTCTTCGCCCAATAACTGATCTTTGATCTTTGATTTCAGGTTATCCACCACTTTCAGATGCCTGACGTAATTGAGACTGGCATTGCGGACCATCCTGTAGAGAAAAGCTTCAGGATGTTCATGCCGGAATGTTTCATGCGTTTCCCACAGCCGTATAAAAACATTCTGCACGGTATCCTTGGCAAGATCGCTGTCGGCGATGATCTTCAGCGCAAAAGAATAAAGCCTTGGAAAATATAGTTTATAGAGCTGTTCAAAAGCTTTCTCATCTCCTTCGGAGACCGCATGAAAAAGTTTAATATGGAGAGGAACAGGTTTCAATTGTTGATCTTTATGGGATGATCCTGGTTTGCTCCTTACTTTTCAGCGATTCCAGCAGCGATTTTAATTCACGGGTTTTCTCCGGATATTTTTCAGCCACATTCACTTTTTCGCCAACATCATCTGACAAATCATAAAGCTGGTCGACGGTATCATGCCCCAACTCTGTATTTGTATTTGTATTGTATTTTGCGGCATTACAGGGGACAATGAATTTCCAGTTTCCCCGGACGACCGAAAGCGTGGCGATTGACTGCTGGACAATGTAATCACGGCTCTTGTCCGACCTCCCTAACCAGGAGTCCAGCGCATTAAAACTGTCGGGCGCTGCCTTCTCCGGAATAGCTTGTCCTGTTAAGGACGAAAGGGATCCGAACAAATCGATCTGGCTTACCTGCAAATCCGATACTCCCGGCTTAACCTGTCCCGGCCATCTGACAATAAACGGAACCCTGGTTCCTCCCTCGAACGCGCTGTATTTGCCGCCGCGCAAATCACCCCACGGTTTATGGTCACCCAACCGTTCCACGGCTTCATCCCGATAACCATCGTCAACCACTGGTCCATTATCGCTCGACAAAATTACCAGGGTATTCCCTGTCAGTCCCAAACGGTCGAGTGTCTCCATGATCTGCCCCACAGACCAGTCGAATTCGGCAATGGCATCGCCGCGCGGACCCATATCTGTTTTACCGGCAAAACGGGGATGAGGAACCCTTGGCACATGAACATCCTGTGTACCAAAGTACAGGAAGAAGGGCTTACCGGTCACATCCGGGTGGTTCTTTTCAATAAATTGAACGGCTTTTGTCGTGATCGAATCGGCAATATTTTCATCTTTCCACAAGGCCGATTTACCGCCGCGCATATATCCGATGCGGCTGATCCCGTTCACGATAGCCTGGTCATGCCCGTGGCTGGGGTGCATTTTTAGCAGTTGAGGATGCGTGCTGCCCAGCGGTTCTCCTTCAAACGGTGTGGTATAGCTTACCCCGATCGGATCGTTGGGATCAAGACCCACCACCCGCTGGTTTTCGATGAACACGCAAGGCGTACGGTCACCGGTTGCCGCCATGATGTACGAATAGTCAAAGCCGATCTCTTTGGGTCCCGGCGTGATCAGTCCGTTCCAGTCCTGTTTGTTATACCCTCCTTCACCCAGGCCAAGATGCCATTTCCCGACAACACCCGTTGTATAACCGGCATCACGCATCAAACCGGCCACCGTATACTGCTCTTTTTTGATGATCATCGACGCATCTCCCCGGGCAATGCCGGTATCATCGCGCCTCCAGGGATACTGACCGGTCAGCAGCCCGTAACGTGAAGGCGTGCACGTCGCTGCGCAGGCGTACGCATTGGTAAACCGGATCCCTTCATCGGCCAACCGGTTCACATTCGGCGTTCTTACCGCAGCGGCTCCATAGCATTCCAGATCGCCGTAGCCAATGTCATCGGCATAAATGATCACGACGTTGGGCTTCGTTTCTGAAACCTGCTTTTTTGCGGGTGAACATGCTGAAACTGTTACCATGCATGCGGATGTCAATAGAATACGGTTCATTGGTGTTTTGTTTTTTTATTTTATGATGGTCTCCGACTGAAACGTAAACACCTCTGACGGAGTCCTCGCCTCTTTCATCAGCTTTAAAAGATCCCGGACAGCCTCCGGATACTCTTCTGCTGCGTTATGCTCTTCGCCAATGTCGGTCTTTAAATCATACAGTTCGGTGGTCGTTTTGGTTGAGTCAAGGACATGGTAGCGAACAAGCTTCCAGTCGTCTTTCCTCACAGCTTGTCTTCCACCCTTTTCATGAAACTCCCAGTACAGGTAATCGTGCTTTTTCTGATCCTTTTCGCCCAGCAAAACGGGTAAAAAAGAAATACCGTCCGTATGCTCCGGAGATTCTGACCCTGCCAGCTCCGCGAATGTGGGCATCACGTCCCAGAACGCCGAAACATGATCACTCGTAGTTCCTGTCCTGATTTTTCCAGGCCACCACGCGATCATGGGTTCCCGGATCCCTCCTTCATACAGATCCCTTTTATAGCCCTTTAAAGGGCCGTTACTGTCAAAATAGTCCGGATCGGCGCCACCTTCCTGATGAGGTCCGTTGTCGGAAGAAAAGATCACCAGCGTATTGTTATCCAATCCAAGTTCTTTCAGTTTATCGAGCACCTCTCCCACCTGCCGGTCGAGCAGCGTGACCATCGCAGCAAAGGCGGCATGGCTTTCGGACTGGGTCCCATAGGCCCCTTCGCGGAATTCCTCATCGCCGGGATTCGCTCCCTTATACTCCTGTTCGGGTAAAAATTTCCCCTTAAACGTTTCCATGTATTTCTCCGGCAAAAGGAGTTCTGCATGGGGAATGATGTTCGGATAAAACATAAAGAAGGGCTTACCTGTTTTTTCAGGATTATTCTTTTCAATGAATTGCAGCGCCCGCTGATGGATCAGTTCCGGCGCATACTGGCCAAAGCCGTCACCGTCGTTACCTTCAAGAATAACCTTCTTTTCATTATCCCATAAATGAGACGGATAATAATTGTGTGCCAGACGCTGACAATTATAACCGTAAAATTCATCGAATCCCTGTTTATTGGGGGAACCTCCTGTATCCACGTAACCCAGACCCCACTTTCCAAAAGCGCCTGTCACGTAGCCAGCCTCTTTGAGCATCTCCGCAACCGTAAACGTTTCGGCAGGTATAGGCCATTGTCCTTCCGGTTCCCATTCCTTGTTTCCGCGGATGGGCGTATGCCCCGTAGTCAGCCCGGTCATCAATGATGAACGCGACGGTGCACATACGGTGGTTCCGGCATAATGCTGCGTGAACCGCATCCCTTCACGCGCCATCCGGTCCAGGTTCGGGGTCTGAAAATGTTTTTGGCCGTAACAACTTAAATCACCGTATCCCAGGTCATCGGCCAGGATATAAATGATATTGGGTTTTTGAACGTCGTTTAGGGGTGCTTTAGTCTTACTCCCCGGACCGCCACACGCTGTTGCCAGTGTCGTGACGGCGAAAGAAGAAAGGATCAGTCGGTTTGATTTCATTGTTCAGCAGATTATCTTGTCTAAAAACAAAGAAAACTATTTTCATTGGTTTCAGCAACAATTGAGAGAAGAAGACCTTTGGAATTCCCCTCAAAAACATGTTGTTTTCTTTATGATCTGTTAAACTTTATTAACCAAATTAAGGTCTATGTTTGCGAAAAAAGACGATGAGGCTCTTTCTGACCGGCTGGATCATCCTTTTTACATCGGCTGTGGACGCGCAAAACAAAAGTGACAGCACATTTATATTCAGAGGCTACATTTTTTCTGAAGATTCCGTACCCGTCGAAAGTGCACACCTCATCAACTACCGCAACACAAAAATCGTTACGACCAACAGCACCGGCTATTTTTCTGTTTCTGTTCAGAAAGGCGACTCCTTGATGATCAACCACCTTTCGATGCAACCGCTTGTGATCCATTCCAATAAAAAGGAAGCTGTTTCAAACATTTTTTATGTGACCTACAGGTCCTATCAGATCCAAACCATTTTCTCCAATTATAACATCGAACAATACTATTTTGAACAAAACATAAAAAGAATCCGCCAGAGCCTTCAGCAAAGTGGTCTTCAACACATAAAATCTCCCCGTGGAAGCGATAACAATCCGTACAATCCGGATAAAACCAGCCTTGGATTAACCACAACACCTGGGGATATTTTTAAACTATTTAAGAAGAAAAAATGATGCGCGTCCGACGTGGGTTGAAGCGGCTCA
>CAZOYZ010000264.1:0-7562 GCA_964584045.1 uncultured Prolixibacteraceae bacterium
ATCAGATGAATAAACCGTAATGAAGTTGTTGAGACTTTTGAATTGGTCAAACCATTGATATAAAGAATAACTCCAGTTCGATTGACTACCGGGTAAGGGTTGAGACACAAATTGTGGTTCCCTGCACAAATTGGTTGGCCCGGTATTCATACTTCCTGTCCCCGGTGTTTGGTTAACGCCGGTAAGCATAATCTACAATCGGATGAACTGAATCTGTGAAACGAAGGACCGAGTTCATGTTCAATAAATATATCGTTACCTATTCAAACAGGTATCGTCTGACTTAACCAGTCGTTTTGAGATGTTCCATGCCGGTAATGAATCCACACCATTTGCGGCAATCCCGATTCCGGTCTGTTTATTCGTGTTTTTCCCGAAAAAGTGTCAAAATATTAACGTTTTTGTCAAAAAAATTGACAGGATATTCGAAGGTTTCTAATGTAATACCTTAATAACAAGTATTGTAGAATAAGGGAACAGATATTGGTGTCCATTTGTAAACATCACGTAAAATGTTCTAAAAACTTAAAAGAATGTTTTGGCACTATTTCAAAGCGGCTGTCAAAAATCTGACAAACAATAAAAAGTTCTCGGCGATCAATATAACCGGCTTCGCCTTTGGTATCTCTATTTGTCTGACCATCACCCTTTTCCTCGCTAAAGAGTATTCGTACGACCGGTTTCACGAACATGCCGGTCAGATCGTAAGGTTGATCGACACGAAAAAGAACTCCAGTTCGATCGATTACCGGGTCAAAGACATTCTGCTCAATAACTATTCTGAAATTGAAAATGCCTGTCTGGTGCAACGGCTAAGTGATGCAATCGAGGTAAAAATCGATGATGAGGGATTTTACCTGGATGATATCCTGTCGGTCGACAATGCTTTTTTCGAGGTTTTTTCCATCGGTTTTGTATCCGGAAGATCATCTTCGCCTTTTGTAAATATCCAATCGGCAGTCATCACAGAAAGCACGGCTAAAACAATGTTTGGAACCGGGAATCCTTTAGGTAGAAACTTGTTGATTTGGGGAACTGACCCGGTAACAATAACGGCTGTGATCAGGGATTTTCCTGAAAATTCAAGCATTTCCGCCGGGCTGCTGGTGAATGCCGAAAACGAGGCCTTCAAATTCTCATTTAGCTGTGGAGATTACAAGGATAAAAGCTCACATCGGTGGCCCTTCAGAATCTACCTTCAACTGAATGAGAATGTGCATCCTGAATTACTTGCTTCCAAACTTAACTCTGACAAAAATCTTTTAAAACCATACACGGACGAAGTTAGTTTTCTGGGGCTGAAAGATATCTATTTGCATGATAAAACCCACGGGAGCGATACCAAACAGGGGAATCCAGGCCTGCTGAAACTACTGACAGTCATTGCGACGATCATTTTGGCGCTGGCTGTCATCAATTACATTAATCTGACCATTGCCCAGCAGAATAAGCGAAACAAGGATACCGGGGTGAAGAAAACCATCGGGGCAACCCGGATCAATATTCTTTCCCAGTTTCTCTCGGAATCGGTTTTGGTCACTTTTTTAGCATTTATCCTGGGGGTAGTTTTGGCATGGATGTTCCTTCCGTTCACCCGGTCAGTTTTAAATACCAACCTTGATTTTAATCTGCTGTTTTGCCGGCCATATTTCCCGATCCTGTTGGGTTCAATCCTGATGATCGGGCTGGTCAGCGGAAGCGGGCCGGCGGTTATTCTGTCGGCCGTTGCTCCGGTTAAAGTGTTAAGCGGCTCTGCCGTATTCATGGGACAAAAGAATTACCTGCGAAATTCTTTGACCGTCTTTCAGTTTATGATCTCGATCGTGCTGATCTTTTGTGTGATGATCGTCGATCGGCAAATTCAGTATGTGAAGCACAGGAATCCCGGTTTCAACGAAGAACAGTTACTCCGGCTCGACCTTCCCGGCATTCTGGAGAACGATATGCAAAAGGCAATGATTTTACTGGATGAGCTCAAAAGATCGCCTTACATCAGGAATGTATCACTTACCCAAAGTGTCCCCGGAAAGATAAGAGTGGACATGGGTTCCAATATGGAGAATTCGGATAAAAACATCAGTGTGCCCTGCCTGCTCGTCGATACCGCTTTTCTGGAAACATTTGGTTTGGAAGTGATTAGAGGGAGAAATCTGGAGGCTGGTGACTATGGGAAAGTGTGTATGATCAACGAAGCGGCCTGGAAGCATTTCGAATTTGAGAATTTGGAGAATAAACGGTTTATGAACGGGCAGGATGGCGGTTTCGCGATTATCGGGGTGGTGAATGATTTTAATTACAGTTCTCTCCATAAAACCATTGGACCGGTATGTATCATGTTTACCTCTGCAAGTTGGTATACGAACCTCAATATCCGTTTTTCAAACAATAGTGTTGCCCTGGGGATGGATTTCATTCAAAAAACCTGGCAGAACATATTGCCCGGCTACCCCCTGAAATACCAGTTTTATGATGAATGGTTCGATTCGATGTACCGATCTGAGGAACGTTTTGCCCGTACCATAGGTCTTTTTGCCGTGCTGGCTATTGTCATCTCCTGCATCGGGATCCTGGGGCTGGCCATCTTTTCATCCGAACGCCGCACCAAGGAGATCGGTGTGCATAAGGTTAATGGCGCCCGCGTATCCGCAATACTGGCCATGCTCAACCGGGACTTTGTAAAATGGGTAGCCATTGCCTTTGTCATCGCTACGCCCATTGCCTGGTACGCCATGCACAAATGGCTGGAGAACTTTGCCTACAAAACCAGTCTAAGCTGGTGGATCTTTGCTCTGGCTGGACTGCTGGCCCTGGGAATCGCCCTGCTCACGGTGAGCTGGCAAAGCTGGAAAGCGGCTACCCGAAATCCGGTGGAGGCTCTTCGATACGAGTAAGCAGGGTTTCACTTCGAGTGAAACCTGACTAAATCAGGAGTAAAAAAATAAAATAAGCTGCATATTATGATCATGACTAAACTAAAAATTCTGATCCGTAACCTGATCAAAAACAAGGTCACCTCGACCATCACCATCGCAGGATTTTCTGTCAGCATTTCCATGGCATTGATCCTTATTGCCTTTCTTATCGAGGAATACAGTTATGATAAATCTTATCCGAATATCACACGAATTTACAGGGTATTCACCAATGAAAACGTCGCTTCAGTGCGTGAGGATTTTCGCGATTATTTTTTGGATCATTATCCTGAAATAGAAGAGGCTTGTCACTATAATAATTACAATACCAATGTCACTTATGAAGACAAACCGTACACCGGAAAAATGATCGTGACCGGTCCCTCCTTCTTTGCCATTTTCTCTGCAAAATTTCTTATAGGGAGTGTTCAATCTTCGCTCAACGGCTTAAATGATGTGGTGATCACGGAAAGTTTTGCCCGGAAGATCTTTGATAAGGAAAATCCTGTTGGAAAAACACTGATTGCTGAATATAAAGAACCGTTGGTCGTGACTGGCGTTATCAAAGATTTTTCAGCTTATTCGAGCATCCAGGGTGATTTTATTACCAATGCAAAACTACAAATCAAATATGAGGGGAGCCACGATGGAAAAGGGAACCGGGTAAATTATTTCAGGCTATTCGTTCTACTCAAAAACGCCACCAAAAATGTTTCGGGGCTAGAAGAGGAAATAACTAAGGATATTAGTGCTATTCATTATAACGTTGGCTATTCGATCAAAAAAATAAACTTGGTTCCTTTTGAAAGATCGTATTTCATGCAGGGTATCAACAGAAGCCAGACCGATCATGCAAATTTGAAACTGATCAGGCTGCTTTCCGTCATTACGGTAATAATTGTTCTTTTAGCGGTTTTCAATTATATCAACCTTTCCACGGCAGCGCAATCAGGCAGGTTCCAGGAAATAGGGATTAAAAAAACGGTCGGGGCTTTCCGGAGGCAAATTTTTATGCAATTCATTGCTGAATCATTTTTTATTTGCTTTTTATCCTTTTTGCTCGCGATATTTCTGTCGTACCTTTGGATACCCCTGTATGAAAATTTCTTAGGCAAACAAATATTTATGAACATTCTGTTCCATCCTGCTTGTTTGGGATGGCTCGTTGTGGGTGTATCCCTTATTTCTGTTGTTTCCGGAATTTACCCTGCCCTCTCGGTTTCCGGACTGAAGCCGGTAACCATTTTCAGGAAAAGAGAGGTTGCAAAAAATAGTTCATTGGGGCTTAGAGCGGTACTGAATATTCTTCAGTATGTCGTTTCCGTGTCCCTGATCATTGCATTGATTGTCTTGTCCAAACAGATTGACTATGTCAGGACAAAAGATTTTGGCTTTGAGAAAGATAAGTTGTTAAGAGTAGATGTTCATTGGCGCCTGTTCGATAAAATTGATGTGATCAGGGATAGATTATTGTCTGATCCTTCGGTCAAAGACGTATGTTTTTCACATGGTACGCCGGGTAGTATTTATTCAACTTCAACATGGGATGCGTTAGGTGAACACGATAATATGATAAGTCAACTGACAGTAGATTCTGCCTTTTTTAACGTATTTCAAATCCCGGTTGTTCAGGGAAGAATGCTTCTGCCCTCTGAAATTAATAAAGTATGTTACCTGAATGAAACTGCTTATAAAAAAACAGGATGGGATTCTTTTGTTGGGAAAAAGTATCAGGGACAGGAAATTACCGGTATCGTAAAAGATTTCAATTTCAACAGTCTGTACAGCCCGATTACTCCGTTGGTTATTCCAATTTCATTGGGGATGGGAGTTTCACATCTGACCTTAAGAATTTCACCGGGAAATATTCCTCAAACCATCAATGCTTTGAGGGAAACATGGAAAGAAGTTTGCTCCGGGCATGAACTGAATTATCAATTTTATGATGAATGGCTGGATTCAATGTACAAAGGGGAAGAAAAGCTAACTGCTTCTATTCGGTTGTCGGCTATTCTTGCCATCATGATTTCCTGTTTGGGCATTCTGGGACTTGCTGAATTTTCGATCAAGAAAAGGATCAAGGAGATTGGCATCCGCAAAGTAAACGGAGCCAAAATTTCTGAGGTGATGGCCATGCTGAACAAGGACTTTGTGAAATGGGTCGTGATCGCCTTTATCATCGCTACGCCCATTGCCTGGTACGCTATGCACAACTGGCTGGAGAACTTTGCCTACAAAACCAGTCTAAGCTGGTGGATATTTGCGCTGGCTGGACTGTTAGCGCTGGCAATTGCCCTGTTCACGGTGAGCTGGCAAAGCTGGAAAGCCGCCACAAGGAATCCGGTGGAGGCGTTGCGGTATGAATAACAATAAGCTTTTTAAAAAGGAATGCTTTGAAAAAATATAAACAAATTACTCTGAGGGGATTTTCAATTTTAGAATGGAGTCAATAAGAATAACATAATCTGAAAAAATGTTCAAGTTATATTTTATTCGTGAATTACGTTCTCTTTTGAAAAACAAATATATTTCAGCGCTGAAAATAAGTGGCCTGGTAATCGGCCTTTGGGTTTTTATGACAACTGGATATTATGTACTACACGAAACGAGTTTCGATCATTTTCAGGATTCAGCCAGCAATAAATTCAGTTTGGAAAGCCGGGACAAGTTTGGGGAAGATTATTTTCAGTTTCCTTTGCCTTACGTTCTTTGTGAATCATTGTCCCAACGCTATCCGGAGGTGGTTGAAAATATAAGTTTCGACAGTAAAACGGCTTCTATTTATATCAAACAGGGAGATAATCTTTTTAAATCAAATTATACTGAGATTGGGTTTGTTGAGAAAAACTTCTTCAATTTTTTCAACTTCAGGTTTATTGCAGGAAATCCAGAAGGAAGCTTTAACTCTCCCAATCCGTTAATTATATCGGAAAACATTGCGTTAAAAAATTTCGGGAAAGTTGATGTTATAGGTACCCCCGTTTCCCTTATTGTGGATGATCAACTTCTTGACTATACAATTACGGGTATTATTGAAAATCCGGCAAGTAATTCAGGTGTAAACTACCATTGGATCGGAAGTCTTTCGCACTTCATGGAGGCCCAGGGGAAGAAGGATTACAAATCTGACTGGAACTACCAATGTAAAAACTTTGTTGAACTGGTGCCCGGAACGGATCTTTCAGATTTTGCCACAAAATTTTCACAGGATTATACCAGGCTCGCCCAATTAACACAAGCGCCTGACATATTATTGACCACACTCAATAAATTGCATGTTAACATGCATCTGAAAATCTTCATCACATTAGCCGTACTTATACTTCTCATCTCGATCATCAACTATGTTCTTTTATCTACAATTGAAAAAACACAACAAATACGGCACTGGGGGATCGAGAAAGTTTCAGGTGCAAAAAAATTCCATTTATTACTGAAAAACGCAACATCAGTCAACATTTACACTTTTATTGCTTTCATTATTGCATTCGGATTGTTTATGCTAACATTACCATACTTTCCCGATTTTGTTGGCAACGATGTTCCTTTCAATGCCACTCTTGATATAAAAAAGATTATTACCGGAGCATTACTTTGCTCTTTCTCAATCATTCTTATTTCATCGATCATTAATCAACTGATTAGTGGCAATATAAAACCCATAGAAATACTCCAAAATAAGTTGATTAAAGGCAAAGCAGGCAAGGTTCTTTTTAACTCATTGCTGACCTTCCAACTAATTGCATTCATCGCTTTAATTTCTGCATCTGTGCTTATTCGGCAACAGTTATTGTTCATGCAGGAAAGCGATCTTGGGTTTAATAAAGAATCATTGATTTCAATGAATATTGCGCCTGATGATGTTTCTGCTTACCCCGTTTTCAAGGAAGAATTGCGGAAAAGAGCCAATATTAAAAATATTGCCGGATCCAGCAATCTCCCGCTTACAAAATTTAGTACGATTTATGGCGAAGCTTACACTGATAGTCTTGGAAATCAACAAATAAGAACGACAGAGTTTATTAATGTAGATGCCGATTATTTCAAAACAATGGAAATAGATTTTAGTCAGGGCAACGATTTTAAAGGGAATACAGCAAAACAATGTATCGTAAATCAAACCCTGATCAAAGAACGTGGAGTAAAGGATCCCTTGAACGAAATAATTATATTGGGAAGAAAAGAATACCGTATTAGTGGAGTTGTTGAAGACTTTCACAACAAATCGATGCAAATGTCGATCAAACCATTTGTAGCCTACTGCAATCCTGATAACATATCATATGTCATTATCCGGTTTTCGGGTAATCCTTCGGAAACAATTGACCTGATGAAAGAAGCGACAAAAAGATACTTACCCAACACCATTTTTGAATATGAATTTTTCGATCAGCGAGTAAAGGCAGCTTATAGCTCCGAGAGAACGCTCAGTAATATAATCAGTTTGCTAACTGTACTTTCAATATTAATTGCCGTACTGGGTTTACTTGGAGTTTCTTACTTCTCTTCCCTGTTACGAATAAAAGAGATTGGCATCCGCAAAGTGAACGGCGCCACTATTTCTGAAGTAATGGCCATGCTCAACCGGGACTTTGTAAAATGGGTAGCCATTGCCTTTGTCATTGCCACACCCGTTGCGTATTACGCCAT
>CAZOYZ010000265.1:0-2067 GCA_964584045.1 uncultured Prolixibacteraceae bacterium
GGACATCAAAGTGACAGGTCAGCCCATAGAGCAGGTGTTAGAAAAATTGTTTGAAGGTCAGGGTGTGGAGTTTACCATTATGGAGCGGCAGATCATTATTCAGCCGGCGTCAGACACAGCCCGAACAGTACAACAACAAAGCGCTGTTTTGGGGAAGGTTACCGATAATACGGGAGCCCCTCTTCCAGGCGTAACGATAATGATTAAGGGAACGACCCTCGGAACCGTTACCCACGCAGATGGTGCCTATGTTCTGAAAAAGGTGCCTGACAACGCGATACTTGTTTTCTCTTTTGTTGGTATGAAAACGCAGGAGATTGCGGTCAAAGGTAAAACAACGGTCAACGTGACTTTAGAGGAAGAGGCCATCGGGATTGAAGAGGTTGTGGCTGTGGGTTACGGAACAGTACGCAAAAGCGACCTTACCGGGTCGGTATC
This sequence comes from uncultured Prolixibacteraceae bacterium, assembly GCA_964584045.1. Classification (GTDB taxonomy): domain Bacteria; phylum Bacteroidota; class Bacteroidia; order Bacteroidales; family Prolixibacteraceae; genus JBCFBK01. The sequence continues at coordinate 439 of CAZOYZ010000265.1, forward strand.
CTCAATTAAAGCGGAGGAGTTGGTCAAATCGGGAGCGATGGATTTTTCAAGCGCCATGCAGGGCCGCCTTCCGGGCGTTAAGATTAATACCCAGTCGGGAGAAGCCGGTTCGGGCGTTAATGTCGTTATCCGGGGCGTCAATTCGATTCATTCGGGAACTGCGCCTCTGTATGTAATTGATGGGATGCAAATTGATATCAATAATTCAGAAGTGGCTACTTCGGGAGTTGGCGGCAGCACAAGCCATAATCCGCTCGCCAGCATCAACCCCAGTGACATTGAGTCGATTGATGTTTTAAAGGATGCTTCTGCAACAGCCATCTACGGTTCAAGGGGCGCAAACGGGGTAATTCTCATTACCACCAAAAGCGGGACGAGCCTGAACCGTACCGATATTAATTTTGATATGAGTATCGGGTTGAACAGAAATTACAAGAAAATCAAAATGCTGGATGCCCAGGAATTTGTGAATTTTAAATTCGCCAGGGGCGGCACTGATATAGACATTTACGGGATAGATACCGATGGTGATGAAACAGCTGATACTCCTCTGGACGCAAGTCTGTATGAGCAGTATAACTGGCAGGATATTATGATCCGCAATGGGGTAACCCAGAATTATAATCTTTCGGCAAATTCTATTGCCGGCAAAACAAAGATTGCTGCGAGCCTGAATTATTTTGATCAGAAGGGAATTATCCTGAGCAATGAATTTCAACGGTTGACCGGGCGGCTCAAAGTGGATCATCAGGCGAACAGCAAACTGGCATACGGTATGACCGTCAATTTCGGCAGGAATATCAACGACGGAGCGATGAGCAGCGGGGGGGGCACCGGGGGATATACAGGCCTTGTACAAATGATTTATACAGAGCGCCCTATAGCACTTTTCAGTCCCAGCGAAGAAACCGAACTTTATCCAAACGGATACACCAACTTGCGTTCCATGGTGGGCGATGCGGTATATAAGCATATCGTTTTCTCCCGCCTGTTGGGGAATGCCTATATGGAGTATAAACTGATCCCCGACCTGAAGCTGCGTTTGAGCGCGTCGGGCAGTATGTCCGCTTCCAAGCTGCAGGAGTATTATTCATCAACAAGTTTGTGGGGACGCAGCTATCATGGCTACGGGTCAATAAAAGAGGTGGATACCGACAGTTATACGCTGACAGGAACGGCTAACTACAGTAAACTCTTTAACAAGGACCACAGGATTAACCTGTTGGCAGGCGTTGAAATGAACGGGTACCATGCCGAAAACGTCGGCCTTTCGGCACGGAATTTCACGGACGAAACAACAGGCATATTTGCTATCAACAAAGGTTTGACACAAGACCTGCCTTCATCGAACGTATCCACCGTCATTCGCGAATCCCTGTTTTTCAGGGCAATGTACGATTATCGCTCGAAATATTACGCCACGGTCAATTTCAGACAGGATGCTTCTTCCAATTTTCCGAAGAATTCGAGGATCGGTTATTTTCCATCGCTTGCCCTTGCATGGCGGGCGAGCGGCGAGCAATTCCTGTCGGGGGTTGAATGGTTGAACAACCTGAAAATCAGGGCCAGCGCCGGGGCTTCCGGAAACGACCGTATTTCAACTTATGGCTCGCTGGCAAGGATGGGAAT
>CAZOYZ010000265.1:2077-7551 GCA_964584045.1 uncultured Prolixibacteraceae bacterium
GAATGGTTTACTATGGCTCCGACGGTACGTCTTTGCAAGGGTTGGCACCTTCTGCATCAGAAAATCGGAAATTGAAGTGGGAAACAACTTACCAATATGATCTGGGACTGGATATCGACCTGTTTAAAAGCAGGGTCAGTTTTACCGGGGATATTTATTACAAGGATACGCGGGATATGCTGTTTAAGGCCAATATTCCGGGACAGAGCGGCTTTGATACGCAATGGCAGAATATAGGAAAGTTGTCGAACAAAGGGCTTGAACTGTCGCTCACTACCCACATCATCGAAAAGAAAAACTTCTCATGGACGACATCATTCAGTTTCGATTTAAACTGGAACAAAGTAAAATCGCTGGCCGGCGACCTTGAATTTTTGCCGGTATCCATCGGCAATGGATACTTTCCGTCGGACGTGGCCCGTGTAATTGTGGGCGAACCGATTGGGACAGGATATGGTTATGTGTTCGATGGCAATTACCAGCTGACTGATTTTAACTGGACCAACAAAACGACCGGCGAACCGGTTGACCCCGCGACGATTACTTCGGAAAATATTAACCGGTATAAGTATGTCCTGAAAGAAGACGTCGTATCATTCGGTTCCCTGACGGTCAAGCCGGGCGACCGGAAGTACAAAGACTTAACCGACGACAATAAGGTTGACGATAAGGACCGTACCATTATCAGCCACTCCTCGCCAAAATTCAACTATGGGATTAACAGTGATTTCAGATTCAGGAATTTCGACTTCAGTTTTTTCATAGAAGGCGTTTATGGCAATGAAATCATGAATGCTTTTCCTTATCAGGTCGAATCGATAAGCAACCCGGTCATGTATAACATTACACAGGATTATTGGTATAACCGGTGGACGCCGGAAAACCCGACCAACCGTTATGCCACATTGTTAAGCGCAACGAATCAATACTCGAGCAGCTATTATGTGGAAGACGGATCTTTCCTGAGGATGAAAAATGTGAACCTGGGGTATAATTTCGGGAAACAGGTGTGCACCCGATGGAACATACAGGGACTGAGAATCTATGTAAACCTGGAGAACCTCTTTGTCATTACCAATTATTCGGGTATGGACCCCGATGTGCTATCGACCAACTCCTTGTTCACCGGATATGATCGATTGGCTTACCCCAGGACAAGAAATTATACGTTTGGAATCAGTTTAACCTTTTAATACAGAAATCAGATGAAAAGGTCGAAATATATAGCCGTATTTTTTATGCTGTGGGCATTCAGTTCCTGCAATGAACTTGATCAGACGCCGTATTCATTTACCTCGCCGGAGAATGTATACCACTCTGAATCGGATTTTAACCTGGCTTTGGCGGGTTGCTATGAGGCTATCAATACCTCATCAATAGCCGGGAAGGGGGTAGCCGACGGGAACTATGCGCGGGGGTTGTTTTATATGCTCGATGGCTGTAGCGATGTGGGAGAGGCCAATAATGCAGCTAGTACGCTCGATTACACCCGCGCGACATACATGCCTACCCATGTGGAAATCAATCAGACGTGGATCGCCTTTTTTGGCGGCATTTCAAGGTGCAATTATCTGCTTGATTACGTGGACAAAAGCGATTTAACAGATGTGCAGAAAATGCAGTTTAAAGCGGAAAGCCGGTTCCTGAGAGCATTTTATTACCATCACCTGGCTTTTCTTTTTGGCGGCGTGCCTGAAAATACGTCTTCAACGCCCAATCCTTATGCAGAGCGGGCTTCGCTTGAAGAAATCTATGAACTGATCATTTCCGATTTCAAGTATGCCTATGAAAACCTTGGGGATAAGGGAATGTACGGGTGCAGCGCCAATAAATGGACAGCCGGAGCATACCTGGGAATGATTTATAATTATTTAGCCAGTTGTAAGAGATATCAGGTTGGCGCCTCCCTGGTTTCGGAATGTCCGTTAAACAGTTTTGAATGGGTTAATGCAGACCAGATGAGCCAAAGTGCGCTTACGGTATTGGCTGATGTTTATAATCACAGTCCATACATATTGCTTCCGCAGGGTCAATATACCTATCTGTTTAGAGAATCGACCAAAACTTATCAGAAGCAGGAATGCCTGTTCATGTCGGAATGGTCGGAAACTGCATCTGATACATGGATGGCTGTTGCTTACGCAATGACACCTAATGGGACGAATACTTATGGCGGCAGCTTTGGACGAATAGTCCCATCGGTCGATCTGTATAAAAGCTATGTAAACGGTGATATTCGCAGAGATTGGAATATTACAGGCCGTTATGCAATCACCAGTTCAAGCAAAGAAGAATATATTGATGGCGTAGGCTACTGGAAACCTGGTAAGGCTAACATTGCTTTTGTTTCCAATTTGGAATGGCAAATCGGAAAATACAGGATTGCAGATGCCAGTTACAATACCCTTCACACCAATTCAAACTGTTCACTGAACCATCCGTTGATGCGTTTTGCCGATGTCATTTTCCAATATGCGGAAGCGCTTTATTTTACGGGAGATGAAACCACCGCGAGGTCGCTATTCAATAAGATACGGGAACGGGTGGCCGATGGGACAACAGCAACACTGGCCGATCTGAATACAAAGTATTACAAGGCGGATTTTGTAACAGAGCTTCTTGATGAACGGAAACGGGAATTGTGCTTCGAATCGAAACGCCGGATTGATCTCATCCGCTTCGACAAAACAACGGAGGTTATCACTAACTTACCGGTAGAAGGAGGGTCAACGCTGAAAGGCAACATTCAGACATTGAAAGATAACTGGGGATATTATAAAATATGGATGCCCATTCCCCAGTCTCAAATTGATTTAAATATTAACCTTGTTCAAAATGCAGGGTGGTAGTCATTAATGTTTATGTTTGGGAGGCCTTAATTTCTGTTGATCTTAGGGCCTCTGAATAAAATAAGTATTGTATGAGAAGAATTAGGTATGAACTAGCATTTGCCATTGTCGTCTGTTTCTCCCTATCGTGTGTCCATGATAAAATTCAGAAAGAAATAAAGCATTTGCAGGATCAAATAACCGGGGCTGTCGAGTTTTCCGTTGAATCACCGCGCTTAAACGGGATTGAAGTCTCTGTTGCCGATTTTGGCGCTTCACCTTCTGCTTCAGGGGTTAAAAATGTCATGGCCTTCGAAAAAGCAATTGCAAAGCTAAAGGAAAAAGGTGCAACCAAACTGACCATCCCCTCAGGAATTTATTATCTTAATGACGAAAGAAGAGATCAGATATTACTGGATAGCATTGAAGATCTGTTAATTGAAGGGAATGGTTCTGAATTGATTTTCGGGGAACATGATACGTCCGTGAGCGGAAGTTTTATCAGGATATGCCATTCGAACCGGGTGAAGATTCAAAACCTGACACTGGACTGGGACTGGGATCGATACCCCCTCTTTGTGATTGGTAAGATCACTGAAATGAACAGGGAGAAAAAGGAAGTGGAGTTTGAAATTGAGCATTTTGATGTACCTGAACAACTTATGTTTGGAGGTGGACGCCCATGGGATCCGGCCATCAATAACAGGGACGGAGATATTGGGTTTTCCTTTCCCGGAGGGGCTTCAGATGTTTCTGCGATCCGGAAAACCGGGGACAGGAGGATCACATTAACGTTTGCGAAATTGAAAAGCCTGGATAAAGCTTTCATCGGACAATATGGTCAGATATATTTAAAACCCCAAATGAATGCAAATGCTATCAATTCGCGTGATAATAAGAATCTGATCTTGGACAACCTGACCATATACAGTGCTCCGTACCTGGCAATAAATACTTACGGCATTGAGAATTTTCAAATTATCAATTCAAAAGTAATTCCGCGCCCTGGTTCCCACAGACGTTTCTCTACTTACGGAGGTTTTGAAACACATTCGGTGATCAGGAATTTTTGGATCGAAAACAGCGTGATGGACGGTGTACAGGATGATCATATTCATTTATCGAACGGATACATAGGCGGTGGAGTAGAAAGGATTGACAGTCAGGTATTGAAATGCGGTTTTCTGCAAAAGTTTCAGACAGATGCATTGATTTATGAAGGCGCCTGTTTGGCCTTGTATAATCAATATTTTATGGAGAAAGGCTGGAGTTCGAAGGTCGTTTCATTTAGATGGGAACCTAATACCTATCCGTCCAGGAACAGTGACGGCCTCGTCATTGTTTTTGAAGATCCGCTCCCTGATAACCTGGATAAAGATGATATTCTATATAATACCGGTATGTTTGACGGTAATTTTATTATCCGTAATAATATCTTTAAGAATGGCCTTTGTCATGGTTTATATGTTGGATTGGCCAATGGTACTATCGAGGGGAATTATTTCGATAATTTCGGGTATCCGTCACTGATCGTGAATACGGTGCGGCGGTGGGGAAGATGGTTTATCGGGAATCCGGTCAGCAATGTAATTATCCGGAACAATGTCATGAAAAACAATAATACTGACAGACGTGATCCTGCCACTTTATTTGTAGGAGCGGGAATCGATTCTGCACCTTCCGATTACAAACCTGTACCTTCCATAGTAGTTTCCAATATCCTGATCGAGAACAATACAGTTGAAAATTCGACATGGGCGGCATTTGCGACCTTTTCCGCACATCATGTTATTGTCCGGAATAATCAATTTATTAATTCTAATCAAAAACCTTCAAAGAAACGATTCGAGGGAAAAGGAAATGTGTTTGTAACAAATGCTGATCATATATACCTGATCAATAATACTATTCTAAATTCAAAAAAGGCTTTTGAAGAAGGTATTTTTATTGAAGATTCAACGACACATTGTATACAAATCATCAGGCATACTTTGAATTGAGTTTCCTTTTGTGAAACATCTTCCGTATATTTGCAGATAGGTATATGAAAGTGCGTTTTAGAAAGGATTGAAGATGGAAACATTAAAATATACGGTAATAAAAGATGTTGAGCAATACAAAAAGTATTGTGACATTTTGGAGGAGTTGGTTCCTGGCGCGAACAAAGCATCAAAAGATGAGGTTGATTTACTGACTCTTTTGATTGAAAAATGGGATAATGAGCATAGTACATTTAATGATTCAGATCCGATTGAATTACTTAAGGCTCTAATGGAAGAACGTGATTTAAAGTCAAAAGACTTAGTAGATATTTTGGATTTATCGAAAGGCACAGTCTCTAAGATTTTAAATTACCACAAGGGTCTTTCAAAGGATACAATAAGGAAACTTTCAGATTATTTTAAATTATCTCAGGAAGCTTTTAACCGTCCATACAGATTGGTTCACGAAGTAAACAGACATTTCAGAAATGCAAGTCTGATGAATACGAGGAAAATATGGTAGAGGCGTAGAAAGCAACATTTGCGCTAGAACAGGAAAAAATAATCAAAGCCGTTAACTTTTACGCCCTCTAAAAATGCCCTGGAACAAATCCGTATTATGAATAAATTCACGTTATTTGCCTGAAATTTAATTTAACCTGAC
>CAZOYZ010000266.1:0-7539 GCA_964584045.1 uncultured Prolixibacteraceae bacterium
GCGCCCGGAAGATGTAAAGCCCGTTGCGAGATCATCGGATAACGTATTCAGCGCACTGGATCTGCAAAACCCTTAATATCCATATTATGAAAATTACGATTAAGAGAGCGCAAAGCCAAACTTGTTTGAGCTTTGCCGAACATGAGCAATTTGCCGGAGTTAGCCGGAAAATTACAGTTACTATCTTCATTAGTTTCCTTTCCTTCATTTCTGTATGGGCACAATCAGGAATAGTTTATGACAACCTCTCAATGAAAAGCGGGATCTTAAAGGGAGAACGGAAATATGCCGTTTATCTGCCTGCCGATTATACCACATCGCAGCGAAGTTATCCCGTTCTTTATTTGCTCCACGGGAGCGGCGATGACCAGACCGGCTGGGTTCAGTTCGGCGAAGTTCTGCACATTGCAGACAAAGCGATCGCCGAAGGAAAATCCACGCCCATGATCATCGTGATGCCTGACGCGGATACCGGGCGAAGGGGATATTTCAACTCCATTGACGGCAACTGGAATTACGAGGATTTCTTCTTTAAGGAATTCATCCCGTTTATTGAAAAAGAATACCGGATAAAGGGGCAGAAACGCTACCGCGCTGTTGCAGGTTTGTCGATGGGAGGAGGAGGAACATTCATTTACGCCCTGCATCACCCTGAATTATTTTCATCGGCATGTCCGTTAAGCGCCTCGGCAGGGCCGTTCACTCCTGAAGAAACCAGATCTTACCTGGAAAGAAGGAAAGAAAACACCAATATCACGGATGACCAGCTTACAAAGTACTATGAGCAGTACAGCGTCCTGAATCTGATCAAAAGCATGCCGCAGGAAAACAAGAACGCCGTACGCTGGTATATTGACTGTGGTGATGATGATTTTCTCTATGAAGGAAATGCGCTGGTACATATCGCCATGCGTAAAGCGGAGATCGCACATGAATACCGTGTTCGTGACGGAAAGCATTCCTGGGTATACTGGCGCTCCGCCCTGCCTGAGGTTCTGGACTTTGTCAGCCAGGCTTTTCATCAAAACTGATTTCAAAAATTGCCACAATGCAGCCAGAGGGCTGGCTGCATTGTTGTTCCAACTTGCGACTCGTTACTCATTACTCACTACCTCTTTGCCCTTGATACTTGTGCCTACGATTTCACGATCAGCACAGAAGGAGCAGCTTCCATCCAGCTACTGTGTAAATCGACCAGCTTTTCCCAGCTTTCCAGGCTGATCAGCATCAGGTCGTATTGTTTCAGAAAATCTTTCCTCATTCCATTTCCAGGCTCAATAGCGATATGATCCGGAGCATATTGTTCAATGGCTCTTAAACCCTCCCTGATCGCTTCGGTAGTCCCTTCTTCTCCCGGTGTGCAATACACGGTAACCTGGGATCCGGCATAAGTGATCAATCGTCGTACATATTCGATCACAGAATGATCTTCTGATCCCAAAACAGGTAAAAACACTTGATCTGCCTTTTCAAAACCATGATCGATCAGGATGCCCGTCGGTACCTTACTTTTTGCCACGATCTGACCCGTAGCCCCTGCGAACGGTGAATCCTTGAGAAATTTTTTCTTTTCCCTGACACCGTCGATGAGATATTCAGGATGAAAAATGGTTTGAGAATACCCCAGAAGCTTTCCCAGCAGACTTTCCTGATAAATGGAACGTCCGATGCCCACCAGTAAAAGATCATAACTGCCCTTATTGGCCGTTTCGATAATATCCGATGTGATATCTTCCGACACTTTAAACATGGTATGAATATGCTGATTCAACTTTTGAGATTCGGAAACAAGGGGAATGAAACTTTCCCTTTCGTAATCTTCGATCTTATATTTATTAAATAATCCATTAGGGGATAAATGAAGCGCCGTGATCACTGATTTTCCGTTCCTGCTCCGTTCCAGGTAATTAGCCAGCCTCAGGAGCGTCTTGCCCATTTCGGGTTTTCCGAACGAAATGAGTATCCTGAATTTACTCATTTCCTCCATTTCCTTTTGAACCGTGGTCTCCTTCTTTTTAAAGAACTTCTCGATCAAATGTAACGCAGGAGCAGTCATAAATGTCGTAACCAGAGCCATGATGACCAACATGGCGAAGATTTCAGGGGTCATCACGCCCAGGTCATAACCAATATTCAGGGCAACAAGTTCTACCAGCCCCCGGGTATTCATCAGAGCACCGATTGAAAGACTGTCGCGCCAGGTCTGACCGATAAATTTTGCAGCCAGGGCACTACCCACAAACTTACCAACCACTGCAACAAGAATCACCAGGCCGCAGACCGCCCACAAACCGGGATCATCCAGCAAACCGATCTGCGTCCGAAGTCCCGTATAGACAAAAAAGAGCGGAAGCAATAAAACAAGTGCCACATCTTCAACCTTCCCGATGAAGATCTGTTTGAATTTTTGGTTTTCGGGCATGACCGCCCCGGCCATAAAAGCGCCAAACAACGCATGGATACCGATTACCTCGGTGGTATAGGACGAAAGGAGCAGAACCAGGAAAAAAATCCCGACAACCGGTTTACTCAGGGTTTCCCGGGAAGCATGAAGGTCGCCCACCCGCTTTAAAAACGGTCTGATCACCTTTAACATCACAAACACATACCCCGCTGCCATCAGGATCGTCGGGACTGAACTCATGAAAGAACCGGCTTTAACAATAGCAATGACTGCCGCGAGCAATGACCACGCTGTAATATCATCGGCCGCGGCACAGGTAATCACGATCGTTCCCAACCGGCTTTTATGCATATCCCGCTCCTGGGCAATCCTCGCCAAAACCGGAAAAGCCGTGATACTCATGGAGATTCCCAGGAATAGCCCAAAGGAAACAAAAGATACTCCGCCGGGAGCTAATGAATGATAAATAAAATAAGCCAATCCCATCCCCAGGGTAAACGGAATGATGATACTGGCATGGCTAATCACCACCGCTTCATTCGCCTGATGCCGGAGTACGTTCAGATCCAGTTCCATTCCGATTACGAACATGAACAGGATCAGGCCGATCTGGCTCAAAAATTGAAGATTGCTCAAGGATTCCGGGGGGAACAGAAAGCCTGAGAATTCAGGAAAATATATCCCGACCAGCGATGGCCCCAGAACAATCCCGGCGACAATTTCACCGATCACCGCCGGTTGCCCTATTTTCCTGCAGACCCAGCCGAACAAACGGGCAACCACCACGATCGTGATTATTTGCAGCAACAAGATCGCCAGCGGATGGGTAAAATTATGACCAAACGCCTCAGCAAACATCGTCCACTGGTTTTTTCCCGCCCCCGCATCCATGATCTCCCTGCCCGCTTCAAGATTCTTCTTTCCAAGCTGAATGATCCAGTACATCAGAGCCGAAAACCCGCCAATAGTTCCCGCATAAAAAATCAGGTTTCTCCATCGTTTCATTTTCCAAGGAATTTTACTCTATCTATTAGCAAAAATGGAAACAATCATTAAATAAAATTCCGCAAAAGCAGCAAATGAAAGCGAAAGTGTAATAAGCCGGAAAAAATGTGTAACAAACCAGGATGGCGGTCAAACCCTTACTTTTTCGAGAAAATCCTTCCGGTACGCATCACCCAACGTGAGGATCAGCGGCTTTCCTGACGGCTGGATCAGGTTGGTGGTAATTTCGTCATGAGAAAAGAACTGGACCGACCGCATGGCAATCACTTCCTTCTTACTGACCTGGCAGAAATCCTGGTCCGGCAGGTATTGTAACAACTTTTCGAATGAGATATTCTTCAGGATGAGTGTTTTCCCGTCGTGCAGCCATGCTTCCTTGTCCCGACTGTCATTGGCAGACGCCACCACATAGGCGATCTGTTCAAAAAACAGCAGGGTTTTCCCTTTCTCTGTGTTCAGCTGAATAAAGCTTTTTGCCTGAACATGACGGGCCAGGCGTTCCCTTGCCTTATCCACTGCCAGTTGTAGACGCTCTTTTTTTATTGGTTTTCTGACATAATCCACAGCGTTCAGGTCAAAAGCCTCGGCGGCATACTCCCTGTAAGCGGTGGTAAAAATGACCGGTTTTCCACCTAAAAGATTTGCGACACTCAACCCGTCCATCCCGGGCATTTCAATGTCGAAAATGCACAGGTCGAACTCCAGCGCAGGAAGCTCATTCAGTAAAGCCTCTGCGCTGTTGAACGCTTTGACCACCTCCAGTTCAGGGATTTGTTCGCAAAGCATTTTCAGATACTTCAGGCCGGGCAATTCATCGTCCAGCAGCAAGCATTTGATTTTTGTGGTCAAATAAATCGATTTTTAGAAAAGCATTATAAACATCATCTTCCGTATATCTTTCCAGTTTGAAAGCATCCTGATACAATATTTTAAGCCTTTGTTCCAGCACCTGAAGCCCAATGCCTCCGTGAGCCTTGTTTAATGGTGTTTTTCCGGAAATTTTATTGGACACCGACAAGTAAAAGGTATTATTGCGAAATCCAAAAACAACCGAAATAAAAGCACCGGAACTTTGAATATCCGTATGCCTGAATGCATTCTCAATCAGGTCGACCGAAATCAGTGGAGCCAGGAGTTCCTGATCGAAAAGCGGTTCGTTTTCATTGACTTTCGATTTGATCCTGAGATCAAAAAGAGGACTTAGCTTAATTTTATTGATCTCGATCAGGTTCCGGGCAAATTCAATCTCCTCACGCGGTGTCACGAATTTTCTCCGGCTCTCATACAGGATATAATCCAGCACATTAGCCAGCTTGTCCAATGCATAGTACGTCTGGTAGGCATGCGACTGGATCGAGTTCAGCACATTCTTAAAAAGGTGGGGATTTAGCTTCGAGGTCAAAGTCTCAAGCTGAAGATTATTGATCTTCAGCTTGAGATCCTGATATTTATCTTCGATCGCCACTTTTTCACGCTTGGCTTTTATCAGCCTCAAAATCAGATAAACTATAATCGCTGATAACAGAACGGCGATGCACAGGATAGCGAAAAAAGCCGCAAACCCGGTCATTTTTAAATCCATAGAACGCTGTTTAGTCTTTTTACAAAAATAAAGCCTTTATTCATTCGCAAGTCGTTCTGCAGATTATAATTTTCACACCGGTACATCCTCCAACTCATTACCTTGGCTTCAATGGCCCGTGTCACACGAAAGGAACTCAGGCGCCAAAAGAACGCAGGGTTGAAAAATCACTGCATCAACTCCCGCTTTTACGCTGTTAAGCATCTCCTTCCCCGACCTTCCGCAGGATGCGATCACAGGAACGTGCGGATAGGCTTCGTGAAGAAAAAGAACAAGTTTTTTTGAAATATCCCTTTCTTTCAGGCATAACGCATATGCTCCTGCCCTGATCCTTGAAGTGATTTCATCCGGTTTAGGCCCTGTTGCACAGATGACCGGCAATGAACTTTCGGAACAAATCCTTTTTAGCACTGCATTGGACAACCATCGCCCGGCGTAAAGGCCGGAAGCGGCAGTCTGGTCAAGCCTCTTCACGAGGCCGGAAAACCCGTATAAAAGAATGTACCAGGGATGAACCGTCAGAACAACAGATCCTTTGTCTTGCGAAAACACTCTTTTAAGTCTTTGTGCTCCCGGAAAGAACAAGAAGTTTGCCAGTATGGCCTCAGCATCGGTTGTCCTTATATTCACGTCATCCGTTGTCGCCAGCAGCGCATAAACCATCCGCCCATTCAACCGGAAACCTCTGGCCGAATAAACAAATTCCGGTTTACCTGAGGAATAAAAGACACCTGCGTAAAACCACCTGCTTACCAGACTGTCACAGGACGACTTTGTTCTTCTGCGATCTGTTTTGGTACTCTCCACGATCAAACGGATTTATTCGGTTCATTCATTGATTTTCCGACAAAATTACCGTCTGAAGAACTCATGTTTTTGATGCCTGTACCTGAACGAATAAAGAATGTAACACGAAAGCAAAAGAATGTAACAAACAGGGAAAGCGGACGTTTCGGTTGAGTGAGCGAAAAGACAAGCTTGCTTGTGCTTTTCCGAACGGGAGAAACGACTAACGAAGTGAACCCGTCAGCCTGATCGTTGTTTTAACTGAACGAATGAAGGACAGGGGTATATTGTCCCAAATTAGTTATTAAATGGAACATTCAGAAGAAAAGCTTTACAAACGGGCTTACCGGCTAAGCTTGTTCACGATTGGCTATAACCTGATCGAAGGACTGGTATCCATGCTCCTGGGTCACAGGGACGAGACACTTACCCTGTTTGGATTCGGGGCCGACAGTTTTATCGAGGTCATGTCGGGCATGGGCATTGCTGTCATGATCTTACGAATGAAAGAAAACCCTGACAGCCCGAAAAGCGGATTTGAAATAAACGCACTGAAGATCACGGGGACAGCATTTTACCTGCTTTCTCTGGGTTTACTCACGGGTATCATTGTAAGCCTGATCAATCATCGTAAACCCGAAGCGACATTCTGGGGAGTCATCATTTCATTGATATCGATCGCGGTAATGGTTTGGCTCACGTCAGCAAAAAAAAGGGTCGGAAAAGAAGCGAATTCCGATCCTGTTATGGCAGATGCCAACTGTACTAAGATTTGTGTATACATGTCGCTCGTATTGCTGGCTTCGAGCCTTGTTTATGAACTGACAGGATTCGCCTATGCCGATGTGATCGGATCAGCAGGATTAATTTATTTTTCCCTGTCAGAAGGTAAAGAAGCTTTTGAAAAGGCGAAGGGTAAAACATGTTCCTGCGGACACCACTAGCGGGCAACAGTATTGCTGATCCTTGTTTCAATTGCTTTAGGCTTATGATCAATTTAAATCTTTAATCAGATGGGAACGCGGAAAGAGTTTATGTCAATCATCTTTAGTACTGAAAACACGAAAAGACCGGTTTTACCCCGGCTCATTGTGGGGCTGATTTTCCTGTCGGAAGGCATTCAGAAGTTTTTGTTCCCCGAACTGGTCGGTACCGGACGTTTTGAAAAAATAGGGTTTGCCGACCCTGCATTTTGGGCTTACTTTGCCGCCACGTTTGAAGTCATTTGCGGCGCTTTTATTCTTGCAGGAGCGCTTGTCAGAATAGCGGCGATCCCCCTCCTTATTGTCATGATCACCGCCTTTATCACGACCAAATGGCCTATCCTGACAGAAAAGGGCTTTTGGCCAATGGCCCATGAGTACCGCACCGATTTCGCGATGACCCTCTTATTGCTTTACCTGCTCCTTTACGGAGCCGGTAAATGGTCTGTTGATTCCGGTATCTGTAAATCCTTTAAAGCCTGACCATCTAAATATCTTCATTTTTCAGCCCGTATTCGTCGAGGTATCTTTCCCACATCGTAATCGTGTGAAAGGAATAAAAGTCTCTCATCGCCAACGAATAATGACGTAAAATGCCTGCTGCCTGTTCCTGGTCCTTTTTTAGAACAGACCAGTTCTCACGGATCATCGTGTGCATCTTTTGAAGGTATTCCGCGTTGTGCGCGGAGAAGATCCTTCGCCGTTCCTTCCAGGCACGCACAAGGTTGGCGCGCGCCCGGGTCAGGTCACCACCGCCGTATTTCGCCTGCCGGTATTGT
>CAZOYZ010000267.1:0-7517 GCA_964584045.1 uncultured Prolixibacteraceae bacterium
AATCGGACGTGATCAACAGGTTTTGGCTCCACAACGTTTCGGCATGATCGGCCCAGGCAATGAGCGAACCCAACGTATTCCCGTTTTCCCTGTCAACGGCCCGGATGAGCCGCAATCCCGGATCGAGAACTTCAGGAAGCCGTGTATCTTTCACCAAAGGAGCCGCTCCCGTAGGGTCTTCGGAAACAGCCAGCTTCGCCGGCCTCAGCTTTTTTACGGCTTCCATGACAGATTTGGCGGCCTGATCTTTGACAAACTGCATATACTCCCGGTTGACGCCGCTTTTAAACGGGGTCTTTCCCCACAGTCCCATCAGGTCAGGAGCTTCATGATCATGAGTGGAAGAAACAATAGTGTAAGCGACACCGGCTTTCTCCGGGATCAGCTTCCGGATGTCAACGACATCGTCGTGCATCATTCCGATGGCATCCAAAACAACCAGTGCGACCCTGGTTTTTCCATCGTCAACCACCATGCACCTGGCCCACAGATCATCATGAATGCCGTTAGCCGGTTTGCTGTTGCTAAAGCCCGCGATCCAGACCGGATCGAATTTCCCGTTCCCGTTCCCATCCGTATAGGTATCGCCATCTTTGGGGTTGTATCGGGCATCTCCGTTCGAATCCTTCCACCTGTCAGGCACTCCCGGAGTGATCTTCAGCGCGGCAAACCCGGCCGACAAAGCTGAAGCTTGCCTATTTATTCTTTTCATATCAGCGGTATAACCCGGATGACGATCCTTCAGATTTGGCCGAAGCAGGATTACCGTCAAAAGCAGTAGCAATATGAGGATCTTGCCCATTAATTTTAAGATGGTTTTCATAGGTTTATATTTTCAATTTAACGGACTGCAATCTACGTATTATGCTTCATCGACTTGAGACGCTTACCAACGGTATGGAATTCACTTCGTGGATCTCCGCTACGCTCCGATTCGCCAATAAACATCACCTTGGGCGGAAGCCGCGGCTTTCATGCTCGTTTCATCTGTTTGCCGGTTAAATGAGAATCTCTTCTGCGTTGTCGTAAACCTTCCTGATCGCAGACGCGATGAGTTCCATGTCAGCCTTTGTGCCCATCAGAATCTTGTGATGGATACACGCTGAGCCTTCCAGATAAATCCGGCTACACACAGGTAACTCAAACCGTGAAGGGTCGATCGCGGCCCAGTAATCTTCGCTTAGCTTATGACGGGCGGGTTTTGTCAACGGTACATATAAAGAGCATTGATTGAGCGGAACATAGCTTGCGGTTACTTCGATACCCAGTTCTGCCGTCAGTGCCAGCCTGAACTGATCGGCAGGCAGTCCTTTGAACTCCTCCTGATGATACCGGAAAGCAAAATTGAAATAAGCTTCCTTTGTCTCCCTTTTATCCCTTCGCACAGGCTTTATCCCGGGAATATCCCTGATCAGTGAATTCAGGTAAACGGCATTCTCATCCCTTTGACGATTTTGTTCAGGCAAACGTTTTAATCCTTCGATCAGGATAGCGGCCTGAAATTCGGTCATCCGGTAGTTACCGGACTGGATAAAATTGCCAGCGTCAAAATAGACTCCTTCCCCTTTATCAGCCGTTGCTGCGTCTTCCGGCGCGGGCCTTCTGCCGCAGTTGCGCAACGCGTCCAGCTTTTCGTACAACTCATAATTACTGGTGGTCAGCGCACCGCCCTCGCCCGCGGTGAGGTGTTTCGATAACTGAAAACTGAAGCTGCCGATATCTCCGATACTGCCGGCCTTTTTACCGTTCCACTCTCCTCCGTGTTTGTGCGCACAGTCTTCAATCACCCACAGCTTATGCTTTTTTGCGATGCGCAGGATTTCGTCCATATCGGCAAAACTGCCGTAAAGATGGACCGGAATGATGGCTTTTGTGCGGGGGGTGACCGCTTTTTCAACTTCTGCCGGATCAATGCACCAGGTATCCTCGCAAACATCAACCAGGACAGGGGTGGCATTTACATCCAGTACGGTTGCCGCGGTAGCCTGCCAGGTCAAACCCGGAAGGATCACTTCATCGCCGACACCAACTCCGCAAGCCTCCAGCGCCATTTGTAGCGTCACCGTTCCATTGGCCGCGCTGACCGCATATTTTGTTCCGGTAAATGCCGCAAATTGCCTGTTGAATTCTGTTTCCCTGGGGCCGTTGTAAGACCATATACCACTGTTCAGCACTTCCAGCAGCGCCTTTTCCTCATTGCCGTTCCACACCGGCCATTTGGGCCAGGGAAAGATCTTTGTATCGCGAACGGCGACACCTCCGAGAATTGCCAGTTTTTTCATGACCGTAATTTGTTTAGTTAAGCCTCGTTTTGTCCACGTTCCATCCTCTCACTTCGATCGCCGGCTTTTCGCCTTTAAAATCTGAAAGGAAGTATGTTGCTTCAAAGGTACGCCTTTCTCCGGGAAGTAACGTCACATAATTGTCCGACCAGAAAACCGGAAGTACCGGCAGATTTGACTGCGGATCAAGTACATCAAAAAAAATGAAAAATGCAACTGCCCCGGAAGGATTTTTGACGGTCAGCCGGATCCTTCCAAGTTGATCTTCCCTGGAATATTCATAGCCAAACTCAGGTTTCACGTTGGGCAACCGGTCCAGCGCCGTGTAATCCGCAAACTGCGTTGTCGGCGTGTAATAAGGCCATTCCAGCGTTTTGGAGGCTTCATAATCCAGAATATCTTTCTTTTCAGAAAGCCAGTAGATGCTGTTGTCCAGTTCCTGACCGTCTTTGCCGAAGACGTTCAACGCCAGGAACCAAACCGGAGTAAGATCTTTTATCCCAGGAAGTTTATAAATGAATTTTGAAATATTGGAAGGAATATTCCCCTGCCATTGATCGCTAAAGATCTCTTTTGAATGAATGTCAAAGATCCGGATTTTCACCGTTAATCCTTCAGCATCCTGCAAATCCTCGTTCGCCAGGTAAATGTCGTCATGTCCGTACCGGTAGATGGCGTGGAGCGGATTACAGGCTTTTCTCACTCCGTAAAATGAGCCGTTGGGTTGCAGGTAAGTGTCGTACAGTTGCCAGATCAGTTCAGGCCAGGCAGAGTTCATTTTCCACTGCACCAGGCCCGTACTTTTGGGTTTATGGGCGATAAAGGCCTCGAACATGGGGCGCATGATCTCATAGTTGTTGACCTGCGCCTTGAATGAAAAATCTTCCACATTGTTTGACGTCCCGTAACGCCGGTCGATGGCGGCGCGGTCCCGGTCGAGCGTCTGGAAGGCATTGCGTCCGGTATGGTATTCCCAGTATTTTTTGTCGATCGGCCACAAGGCAGATTCAGGAAACATTTTGCGCAGGGAAGCTACCGGGGGTATGCTGGCTCCGGGACAGGTTTCCGTATTGAAGCCCCACGCGCCGCCCAGGATGGTATCTGTGAACCAGTAATACGGCGGGGTCCAGGCATAGGGCCCCAGCATTTTCATCCCGGTGGGACCGCTGATATCGCTTACCAGGGGCACCTCAGCGACAATGTTGTTGTTTTCAGTCCCTGCACCGCCTGCCGACGTGATATAGCTCCGGGAAGGATCATACTGTTTGAAGATTTCGATATACTTGTATTCCAGATCAGGGTGCGGAAGCTTGTCGCTGCCCAGCATCCAGACATAAATGCCGGGGTGGTTGCGTAACCACAGCAACTGGTCTTTCCACGAATCTGCCAGCAATTGGATGTCTTCGGGAGTAACCGCGCCGCCATATTTTTCGTGGGTCGGTTTCAGCAGGTATTCCTCCCATTCCCAATGACAGTTCCAGCCGATCATAACCAGGATCCCGTATTCGTCGCACAGGTCATAAAGGGTCTCATCCTTTCCCCAAAAACCTTCGCAACGGATGCTGTTCAGGTTCATGTGCCGGATGTAACGTAATTGGGCCTCGACCGACTTACGGGTATCCTGAAGCAGCACATCATCGGTCCATCCCCCACCCTTCAGTAATATGAATTTGCCGTTGATCTCAAACGTCCGGTTTTTATCTTCATTCAGGTAACTGCGGATCTCACGGATCCCATATTTTTTTTCGACCCGGTCAAGTACCTGCCCCCCCGCGATAAACTCGGTCGTGAACCGGTACATGTCGGGATTACCCATGCCGTTGGGCCACCAGAGTTTCACATTTTTCACGGAAAGCTGTTTAAACTCATCCGGTGTAAACCGGCAGGACAACGTTTCTCCGGGCCGCAGACTTACTTCTTTCTCCACCTCACCGAGTTCATAATTGACCCTGACCAAACCACTGACAGCGTTATCGGTGTTATTTTCAATTTCAGTCTGAATAAATAATTCGGCGGCATTTTTCGTCTCCGTGTTCACTTTCGAATAGACAAAGGGACTTCTTAGTTTGATCCCTTTATTGATCTCCACGAAAACCTCTCTGAAGATACCCAGGTTCCGGTCACGGGGAAGCGGGTTCCAATCCACAAAGCCGATGGAATATTCGCCGTCGGCGTGCGGCCACATTTTTAAAGCCACCGTATTTTCTCCTTCCCGGATAAAATCATTCACAGGAAAGGTAAACATCCGGTAGGCTCCGGCAAACTGATCTTTTCCAACCACTTTTTTACCGTTTACCCACAGATCGGCCCGGTAATTGATTCCGTTAAAACGAAGCGAAACGTTTTTGGAAACATCCTTCGGGGACAGATGAAAGGTGGTCCGGAACCACCAGGGTTGTTTGAATTGTTCCGGGTCGACGCGCTGCATATTGATCCCGAAATACGGGTCTTCGATCACCCCGGTGGTGGCCATACTGCCCAGTACGGTTCCGGGAACAATCGCCTCATACCAGGAATCCGTATCAAATCCGTTTTCAGAAATGGATTGCTCATCGGTCCCTCCCAGCCTGCCGGCGGGCTGCATCTTCCACCCGGACGATAAGGTTTCCGTCCGGGATCCCGGCATTTGCCCCGGATAATCAGTACAGGACTGGATCCACAAAGCAAGAAAAAGGATTATCAGTTTTTCTTTCATCATTGGTTGCGTCATCAGGTGGTTAAACAACTAAGGCACAATACAAAGAAAAACCATTCCTTTCAAAAAAACTTCTTTTATTTTGTTCGGTTTACACTTTATTTTAACCTTGGTTCCTGTTTTACCTGCTGTCGATATCCTTTGTATTCCCCTCCCTGACGGATTCCGGGAACAGGAATGGTCAAGATTAATTTCCGGCCGGTGATTTAAACTGCTCCAGTAATTCACCCATTTGCAGTCTTAAATTCACCAGCATTTCCGGATCTTTGGTGTATTCCTGATCATTGACAAACACATCCGGACCAAAATCCAGCAACTGTCGTGCTTTACGGACCAACCCCTGTTGATCCGGACGGGCATGCTCCATCGCATCTTCAAGGAGCATCATATAATCGTAATCATCCAGTCCTTCCCTGAGGATTTCAAGCCTGAGCGACGGAACAGGGCCTGTGAGGTATTTTGTCCGGTCGTTGTTCGGATCCCGGTTTGGAGGGTAAAAAAACATCCCGTCACCGTTGCCGAATTCCGGCGCGGACCCGTAAGGTGTTCCATGCCCTGATTTATAGGTCATCGGGTCTTCCCAAATGTTTTGTAATACTCCTTCAGGAGCTGCTCCCCTTCCTCCGTTCCACTGGTTGGATTGCCATACCAGGATTCCCTTCAGATGATATTGGTAAGACATCCAAAGCCACATCCGCATATTGATCGCATCAGAATCAATAAAAAGATTCAGATGCGGCTCTTTAGGCCAGCACATCAGATAGGACCAGAATTCGCGTCCCTTTTCCGTCCATTCCTTCACCATTACCGGATCGACCTTGTATAAAACAGGACAGCCAATATCGGTCACATCCATGATCTCAGGCCCCGGGTTGTTCTCGGTGATAAAACGGGTCAGTTCAGGTGCCACCCGGTGAATGGTATTCATCCCGTCCCGGACAAACTCATAATCTTCATGTTTAGGTTCATCCACCCAGTACAGGTATTCTTTTCCAAGCCAGCCATTCATTTTAAGATGGTCCTGGAATCCTTTAAGATATAAACTTATCAGCTTTTCATATTCAGGCGTACCATTCAAAAATCCGTTAAACCAGCCAGTCTTTTTACCGACAAAAGGACCCGGCTTTAACTCATTGATCTGGACCCGGAAGCCTGTGAATCCCAATTCATCCAGATACTTTCGCCCGGCATTATCAAACTCTGAAAAATCAAGTTCAAGTTCCAGGTCATCGATATCCTGCTCAAAGTTTCCCGCCGGCATGCTGTTTTTCCCGGTTTTCAGATCGATAAACTGAAAATCATCGAACCAGACTGTTCCACCCGGAGATCCGTCATTTTCCGGCAGACCGGCATAAAGACGCACTTCTGCATACCGGGCATTTTCCGGGAAAGGGCGGTAATCCGGCAAATCTTCGAACGTAAAATAATTCATGGGATCAATGTATAAGGAATCCTGCTGCCAGCTTTTACCTCCTTCAGAAACCATCCATTTGAGTGACCAGTAAACAGGCTTTTTATCTTCATCGTAACAATGAACCGTCACCGTATATTTCTGTTTTTCGGAAAGTGCTTTAGCCTGCCATTTTAACACATAAGGACGGGTGGGGTCAATCCCGATCAAATCCGTACATCTTCCTTCCCTGTCGGTAACCTGGTAGGCATATCTGCCCTCGTAAACGGTGTCCGGATCGAAAGTGCCTCCCTGCCAGCGTACACCTTTGACGCTTTTCTTAATTGGAGACAGGTTATAAAAAGAATAAGGAGATATTTTATAATCTTTAAAGCTCATAAAATAGTGATCAACGACCTGTTTTAACTCTTCATCCGTTTCCAGACCATGATATTGCCTGATATTGTCCGTACTGAGGCCGAATCCTGAACGCATAAAAGG
Organism: uncultured Prolixibacteraceae bacterium; assembly: GCA_964584045.1. Classification (GTDB taxonomy): domain Bacteria; phylum Bacteroidota; class Bacteroidia; order Bacteroidales; family Prolixibacteraceae; genus JBCFBK01. Next base: position 6,869 of record CAZOYZ010000267.1, read on the forward strand.
GGTATCGGGTAAGGTGAAGTCCCAGATATCCAGTTCTACAGGTACTGTATATTTCCATGATCCGGATCTCAGGCTGATTTTGGCCGCATATTTTCCGGCGACTGCATTTTCCGGGACTTTCACCGTGACCCACAGGGTTGTATTCACACCTGCAACTGCATCGAACGGTTTTTCGTACAGCGGCAGCGGATCAGGGTACCACCCTCCCCGGTGCAGTCTGCCTGAAGGTTTTGAAACATGCACATATTCAACATTCCTGATAATCACATTCTTTGAAGGGATCACCGGTCCTCCTTCTTTCCTGAAATCCGAAACTGTTGCAGTAAGCGCTTTCAGGTCTGCCCGAGGATTTAAAACAAGCTGAAAACTTTCTGTTTCATTTTTTGCTGAACTGATCTTGATATCGCCGGTTTTTACCGGTGCCGGGTCATCACGCATCACTTTGCAGGTACTGCCGGCCCACCAGACTTTGCAAATAGCATCACTCTTCAGGAACAATTTTTCGGCATCCGCATGGAAACCGCTCGTGATCAAAGCCACTAAAAGGATCAATCTTATTGTATACATCGGATTAAAATTAATTTCAGTATTTACTCATTCATCATACACTTTGCCGTCAGCCCGTTTGCAGGAAGAGTGATCATCCGGA
>CAZOYZ010000268.1:0-7471 GCA_964584045.1 uncultured Prolixibacteraceae bacterium
CTTCCGACCTGTTCCAAAGCAAATCCGTGGCAACCGTCAGCGGGATGTCCGGCACCGCGGCCCAGATCGGAACCATCCTGTGTACATTCCTGGTAGGCTATGTCTCCGACCATTACTCATTCACCCCCATCCTGGTCGTTGCCGGCCTCATTCCGGTTGCCGCCATGATCATGGTACTGACTTTGATAAGGACACAGAAAACGAATTCACATTAAAAACGAAATACCATGAACTTAAAGTCACGCATCAAAAAACTTAGATTATCAGCAACGGAAAAATCATCGTTATGCGCAACAAGTTGCCGTATCCGGACGATGAATATCATTTTCTGTTCTCTTTCGGTATTTTTCTTTCCTTTATTCACACCGGAGGGAAGCGCAAAAGACAAAAAATCAGCCTCCCCGGTCTCTGTCAGTTCACAGTATCCCTGGCACTTTCAGGATACCAGGGGCAAACCTTTCCTGTTGACCGGAGATTACACCTGGGAAACATTCTCCGGGATAAACTCAGATTATGAGAAAATGTTCGGTTCGTTAAAGTCCCGCGGGCTCAACCTCGCCCGCATCTGGCTGTGGTGGGGCTGCGAAGAGTTACCGGCCGGCGGAGGCTTTCCGGATGAGAACAAGCTGCATATTGAACCATTTCTCCGCGAAGGTCCGGGGCTTGCCAACGACGGAAGGCCAAAATACAATCTTGATAAATTCAATCCGGACTTCTTTGAGCGCCTTGTCCGCTTTTGCCAGGCAGCCGACCGGCGGGGAATCACTCTCCAGTTAATCATGATGGATGCATGGATGATCAAAAAGGAACATCTGTGGCCGCTGCACGCCTTCCACCGGAATAATAATGTCAATCAAGCGGATGGTGATCCAAACAATACGGGAAAGGGCATCGACGGACAACAGGGATTCTGCTCCATGGGGAACCCCCGGACTATGGGATACCAGAAAGCATATATCCGCAAAGTGGTTGAAACCGTAAACCGGTTCAACAATATCTATTTCGAAATTGTCAATGAAAATTTTTATAGCGAAGAATGGGAACTGACGCTTTGCGACTTTATTAAAGAAATTGAACGGAAGATGCCCAAACAGCACATGACCATCAGGCGTGACTTTCCCAGTCACCATTACGTGGTACAAAAATGGGATCCGTTAACGGTTCATCAGGGCATCATGGAAAAACGGACCCTGAACGTTCCGTTGCTTTTTGATACCGACTGGGAAATCAATGAAAACGATGATGAAGTGCGCAAAGCTGCATGGTCGGCCATTGCAAGCGGAGGTCATTTCAGTTACATGGACGATGCCATGTTATTTCGGACCGATACCGTTATCAAAGACAAACGCGCAGCTCTTCACAAACAGATCGATTATATGGCGGCATTTATGAAGGAACGCAGACCCTGGGAACTGACGCCCAATGATTTGATCGTAAAATCAGGATTGTCGTTTGTCATGGCGAACAATAAAGAGCTATTCGCCTATCTTCCTTCGGGAGGCAAAGTTATTCTCGATCTCTCCGCCCTGCAAAGTAAAATTTCAGCAAAATGGTACAATCCTTTGACCGGAAAGTTTAGCAAAAAGTTTAAAATAAAAGGCGAACCGGAGACCGTTTTGACTGCACCGGACACAAACGACTGGGTTCTGCTGGTTAAATCGAAATAAATATTGAAACAACCAAAACCAATTAAAAATGAGAAATACAATCAGCCTTTATTGCCTTTTTCTGATGGTCTTTTCTTTTTCAGTTAATGTTTTTTCTCAGGCTGAACCTGAAGCAGGCGATCGGTCCTGCAGCGTAAGCATTCCTGATTTCTACAAATCGAAACTTTCTGATATTGAAGCAACGTTGGATAAGGTGAAAAACGGAGAAGTTCAGAGAATAGCCACTTCTCCCGGAGGTATGCCGGTGTTTGCAGTTTATTATGGAGGAAAAGATGATTTTTCCTCACAGGCCAATTATAATTCGGCGGTGGCCGCAGGAAATCCTGCTTTTTTTGCAAGAAAATCGCCCGGGACAAAACCTGTGGTATTTTTTTTAGGGCCGGTACACGGACACGAAATTGAAGGGATCGTTGGGTTGCTCAATCTGATCAGCATTGCTGAAACAGGTAAAGACCGAAGAGGAAAGGAATGGACAGCATTAAAACATCATTTTGACCAATGCAGGGTGATCATTATTCCCTGTGGTAATCCTGACGGGCGAAAAAGAAATCCCTATGAAAGTTTTGTGGGATTCCCGATTGATCTTATGACCAAGTATGGACAAGGAACCCGTAAAGACGGTACTTTATGGAGATGGCCTCACGTAAAGGCAGTGCATCCGATGAAAGGGGATGTGGATTTATTGGGCGCATATTTCAACGATAACGGAATTAACCTGATGCATGATGATTTTTTTATTCCTATGGCCGAAGAAACCAAAGCTATGTTGAAAACCGCGCGTGATGAGGCACCCGATATGATCGTTTCCCTGCATTCGTGCGGTTATCCTCCTTCAATTTTGTTACCGGCCTATGAACCTCTGTTTTTAAAACAAAGGATCGCAGCACTGGCAAATCAACTTAATGATCACTATAAAAATGTGGGATTACCTTATTGGGAAAAAGGTTTGCCATTGGAATCAACTATTGATGATGAAACGTTTCCACCGAAAAAATCTTTTAATTTGGTCAGTGCGTTGCACCATATATCGGGGGCAATGGCCTTTACTTTCGAATGTTTTCACGGCACGGTGAATCCGAAGGTGAAACTGCCTGTTGTCAGCCATGATGATATTCTGGACATTCAATTAAACCTGTATCAGGAAATGTTCAGTTATCTGCTGAAAAACCGGTTATTTTGGGAACAGGAAGGAAAGAAGCAGTAAAGATTTTAATAGCTCCTGATGACCCATACATCGGTGACCCGCGACTGCTGTCTCCAGTTCAGATGGTCTTCATCCGGTTTGTCGAAGGTGATTTTCAGTTTCCCGCCTTTGACCAACTCCTTCGGGAGCGGAAATTCTTTAAATTGCTCATAGCCCTTTTCGTATTTTGTTGGCTTCAACTGTATCCCGTTAGCCCGCAGGAAGGCTTCGCCGTATCCCGCCACCCGGATCAGGTAGTCCGTTCCCGGTTCCAGGTCATTGTACTCCAGCACCGGCGTGAACTGGAACAGTTGTGTGGACAGCCTCTTCCTGCTCTTTCCGTTATTTTCCCATAAATAATCGATGGCATCGTCGGTTTCCGAAATCACATGTTTTGCGTGAACTCCGGAGATGTTGTCATAAAAACTCCCCTCCCCCGGTTCTTCATACGTTCTGATAAATTCCAGGCGAGCCAGTTTTTCCTTTTCCGACGACATCTCGCTGATCTTTTTGAATTCATCGTCCAGCCACCAGCGATTATTCAGCGGATGGTCGATAAAATCGAGCACGCAACCTCTTTCGTAACCGCTGGCCTGGTATTTGGGAACGCTGGTCTGCAGTCCGACCGAAAGGAACAGATCCTCGCAATAGTGAACGGCTTTCTGTTTTAAGTCCTGAGCCACCGGTTCCTTAACCGCCTTTTCAAGGTGCGCCGCAGCTTCAGCCATGGCTTTACCGGCGCCCATGGTTCCGGCTTTCGCCAAAATGTCGTACACTTCTTCTTCCAGCCGAATCTCGTAAGCCTGGCGCTCCTGAATATACGCGTCGTAATACGCGCGCATCACGAGTTGTTGCCAGCGCCAGTTTTCTGCGAGCTGCGGATTTTCAGCTTCCAGCTTTTTCCAGAGGTTCAGCGTCTGCCCGATGACTTCATTCCCGGCAATGGGGCCTGTCCAGTTTTGTTCGAGCGCAAAAATTCCGTCGGCTGCCTTTTCTGCCACTTCCCCGCCAAAAAAGAAACGGCAGTATTCCGTAATCATGTCCCTGACGTCAGCTTTTGGGTCCCACCCCAACCGGCTCCAAAGAACTTTGTTCACATCGTCGTGCACCCCGTCGGAATAAGAGATAAATCCATCTGTAAACACAGCATCATGCCGAAAAATACCGGAGTAATACAAAGGCATCGGGTTCGTACATTCGCGCCCCAGTGTGAGCGCAAAACCCTGATCCCACCGGGGAACAGGATACTGGCAGCGGACCGAATGGGTAAGATCGGGATATAAACGATGCCGGTACTTTTTGGGCAGAAGTTTCCGCTCCAAATCGATCGGGGGGCTGCCTGGCCCGTAAACGGCACCGGTCAGCCAGTCCGGGCTTTTTTCATTCAGGTAGTCGAAAAAATACTTCACCTTCTCTTCATCAAATCCCTGCAACGAGATCCACATCCCGGCATCCGGATGGTATTGATGCAGGATCATGGCCAGTTCCTCCAGAAAAGGCAGAACATCTTTCGGATGATTGTCGCCCGGATCCCCGCCCGGAAAGAAAACACCGTTGAGCCGGGGACATGCCCGGTAAAACGCTTCATGTTTCTCCAGTTCTTCGTGCCTCCGTTTTTCGTCTTTTAAATCGAATGAAGCAGGGGTCCATATCCAGTAATCCGCATCATATTTCGCACAGATCCGGCTCAGTTCCAGGTTCATCTTTTCCGCCGGCAATTTCATGTGTGCCGCCTGTTCGGCAAAAGGGATGTCTTCGAAGCTGTTGGCGCCAAACAGCACCTGTTCGCGGAAATGCTGGTCGAATTGTTCCACCGTCCAGGCATCCCACGAATTGGCCGTGTTCCGGTAGCCGAACTGATGGCCGCGGATTGGGTATTCAGGTGAAGAAGCCACATCCATTCCATGAGGGATAGTGAACCTTCCTTTCGTCATTTCGGCGGTCCGCAGCAACTTTCCGATCCCGTAAAGAACTCCGCGGGCATCGGCACCGATGATCCAAAGTACATTTTTCCCGCCCTGCCTGATATGAACCAGCCGGTAGCCTTCTTTTTTCTGCTCGGGAAAACTGCCATCTTTACGCTGCGGGACTTCCAGTCCGTTGACCGTTTTATCTGACAGAAGTGCAAGTACCATCACTGTTCCGGCATCCTGATTGTCTGCACTATTCAATGACAGGGATGTTCTTTTCCCGATTTCCTGGATTAAAATATCACCAGCCGATTCCCGTACCGGCTCTTTTATGGAAGAGGAAACCCAAATGGCCGATCCGGACAGATCAATCGCTTTTTCCTGGATGGAACATGATCGAATTAAACCCAACAGGAAAATTGACAATAAAATATAAAAAGTTGTCTTCATTCTTACTCCAATACATGATTGACATAAGTAACTCTTTCAGATCACTATACCTTCCGATGAGGTCAAATCCGCATCGTTCCGGCTTTGCTTAATTTCATGGATATCCCGGGCCAATGCCTGGGAGAAAATCGCCAGGTCCGAACTATGGATCACCATATTGATCCCTTCATTCAGCCACTTCACCTGCCTTTGCGGCGATCCCGATAAATGAATGCCCACAGCAACATTTTTTGCCCTGCAAGTCCGGATAATCTGTCTGACTGCCTCTTCAAATTCAGGATGGTCATACATTTCCGGGACCCCCATGCTCACAGACAGATCATGGGGACCGATAAAGACGCCGTCAAGACCCGGAACCGCGAGCAGTTCGTCCAGTCTTTCAACAGCAGGAGTGCTTTCCACATTGATGATACAAAGATTTCCATCATTGTAACGATCCAGGTATACCTTCAGTTCCGGCTCAATCCATCCGGGATTCTCCAGGACCTCCTGCAGTCTTTCACCTTTCAGCGGCCGGTATTTCATCGCCCCGATCATTGCCTTCACCTGACCGGTGCTCTCCACATAGGGAGCAACAATGCCCTCGGCCCCGGCATCGATCATTTGACAAGCCCGGAACGGATCGGGCGACGGAATACGGACAACGGGAGCAATACCCATTGACGAATACAGCTGACACAGACCGGCAATCTCCATACGTTCCAGAGGAACATGCTCGGTGTCGAGAAATACAAAGTCAAGCGCCGCATTCCGGGCGGCCTTTGACCATAACGGCGCCATTGAAGTCACGCATGTACCGTAAACCGTTTCTCCATTCCTCAATTTTTTTAATAACTCTTTTTTCACGGCCTGATGATTTGAAAATCCCGAAAATGATTTGTTTAAAGCTCTTCCCGGCACCGGGTAATCGCGTTCAAATGCGTTAAAGCGCGATACAATTTCCCTGATAAACAGAGGATCGATCTTATATCAAAGAAATAAATAAAATACCGGTTACGCCACAAAATTGTTCACTCATCCTAATGCAATATTAACCCGATGATCAGGGATGAAAAAGGCGAGATGGGATAGATTATTTCTGCAAATGACTTCCACTTTTTCCGTCAAGATTCCACATGAAAAGAACAAAATAAATGAAGTAATATAAAAAAAATTGCTGTTCCTTTATACAGATAAATGATTTCGAGCGAAACAACCATTCAGAACAATCAAACCTTAAACCATGAAACGAGCCCTGAGCGCCATATCTCTCAAACCAGAGCATAATTATCCCGGCGAGTTCCATATGCCGGTAACGTGATTGGCAAACAGATTGATACGCAAATTGCAGACTTAATTAAAAATAACCCTATGAAAGCCACACAAATCCTACCTGAAAAATCAGCTCGTACAGCGATTTTATGCTTGTTGCTCGCTTCTGCTTTTGCTACCGTTCAGGCACAGAAAAAAATGACAAATGCTGAAAAACTGGGTTTTCCCGACGGCGTAAAAGTACTGCTTTTACATTGTGACGATGCCGGGATGTGCGAGGAAGCCAACCTCGCCGTTCAGGCATATTCGCTCAAAGACCATATCCAGTCGGCTGCGGTGATGATGCCCTGCCCCAATGCCAAAGAAATGGTGGAATGGGCAATAAAACATCCGAAGGCCGACATCGGAGTCCATTTGACCCTGACCAGCGAATGGAAAAATTACCGGTGGGGACCGGTTTCCGAACCCGCAAAAGTCCCCGGCCTGATTGATCCTGAGGGAAAACTCTGGCATGATGTTCCCGACGTGGTGCAACATGCCGGCGCAGAAGAAGTAAAAATGGAAATCCGCGCCCAAATTGACAAGATGATCACGCTGGGTCACCGTCCGACGCATATCGATACGCATATGGGCACACTGTATGGTTCCGTTGAATATATCAAAGTTTTTCTTGAAACCGCAGAAGAATATCACATTCCCGCCAATGCCATCGATGTGTCTGACGCCGAAGTCAGGGCATTCTACCAAAACGCCGGCTATCCCATTACCGACGAAGTAGTTAAAACTCTTGCCGGTTACAAACTTCCAAAACTCGACAATTTTGGCAGCGTGCCCAAAGGAGAAACTTATAAAGCAAAAAGAGAAAACTTCTTCCGGCTCGTAAAGTCGTTCAAACCCGGGCTCACCGAAATTATTTTTCATCCCGCCATCGAAACCGAAAATCTGAAAAGCATCACCGGCTCATGGCAGCAACGGGTTTGGGAGGCAGAAATGTTCTCCGATCCGGTCGT
>CAZOYZ010000269.1:0-4317 GCA_964584045.1 uncultured Prolixibacteraceae bacterium
GCGTATCGCTTAACGCAAAATCCTGTTTCACGTAATTGGTGGCGATACCCACCAGATCGACCAGGCCCATAATGAAGAACCCAAACAGCACGGGCAGGACTTTGGCTACTGAATATTCGTTTTTCATTTTTTCCCTTATTTAGGTTTTCCTGGCGAATTTCAAAAAAATACCTGAGTATTTTGCTTTTATTGAAGATATTTTTTGCACATCATCTCCATCACGACTTATTGACTCCTGACTTTTTACGAACAGGTCACATCTCAATGCTAACAGCTATTTTTTCGTTCATCCCTTCGGATCGAGGTACTGCGTCACACAGAGGCTTTCATAGCCTACCAGATCCTGGGCCGACTCGAAAATACCGTACCCACATCCGCCGTAGGCTTTCATTCCCTCAGGCATTACTTTCCGAATGGCTTCCATGTGAGGCGTATATTTCTTCCAGAATATTCCGGGCAATTCGTCGAACGGATATTTCTCAAAGTCTTCCCTGGTTTAGACAGGTCCCAACATGCCGCCCAGGCATTTTGAGATAAAAGGGGCATCAATGTGGTGTTCATACAGTGGCAGGTAGTCAGGACGCTGGTTGTAAAGGACCTTTAAAATGTTGGTGTAGTCAGGTTGAAAGTGGTCGCTGTGCATTTTTTATATTTTACATTTTTGCTTTTCACCCGTATGCAGGCAGGGGATCTTACAATATTCCCGGAATAAATTTACATTTTTTTAAAACTATTCCTACACAGCTTTTAAAAGGCAAATACGTTTAAAAATGAAGATGTACTTTGTTTAATCTCATTTTCTCTGATGGGTGTCAACTGAAGCCATAACCCGGAGATCACGATGATTATCACAAACGTCAAGAACACGGATTTCCTGTTCCCGAAGCTTGTTGCTGCAAATCCAGCAATAATCGGTTGAAGAATGTCGTTATGGACTTGATAAACTGTCCCTGTGGATTTTTGGAGATGCTGCCTGTTTCACTATTTATGTCTTCCCAGAAATGTTGTGCAGGAAAATACTTTCCATTCGACACAAGGGACAAAATCCTTTATATAGTTATGTTTATTTGCGTGCCGTCCCGGATGTATATTTTTAAATTTTATCCGATTCAGTAGACGCACGATCTATGTCCATCCTGTTAGCAACTTTTTTAAGACCTTCAATGTTTAAATACTTTATTTTATGTTTACTTTCTTCAATCAATTTTTTTTGTTTAAACTCTTTTATCATTCGGATGATGCTTTCTGAGGCTGTGCCCGTCACCTCGGCCAATTCGCTGCGTGACAAAGGAACCTGCAACATGTCTGTGTGATGAATGTCAAAGTTTTGTTTCAGGCTCAGCAAGACTTCAGCGAAATGTTCCCGGTTCTTTTTCTGGGCCATGCTGATGAGATGGTTGTTTGCCTCAAAGAGTTCTTTACACGCCATTCGCAGCATATACTGAACAAACTGCCAGTTATTTTGCATCAGCGTTAAAAAGGTTTGATAAGGAATATGACAAAGCACTGCTTCCTCCATCACTTCCGCTGTGTTACAGGCCGGTTCTCTGACGATCATTGAACGATATCCGATGATATCCCCTTTTTGCGTAAACCGCAGGATTTGTTTCTTTCCATCCTTACCTGTTTTAAATAATTTAATGATACCGCTGGTAATACAGTAAAAACCTTTTAAACGGTGACCTTCATGATAAATAATGCTTCGTCTGGGATATACCTGACAGGTTTTATCAAGATTCAAGTGAATAAGTTCCTGTTCCGTCAGACTTTTAAATAACTCAAAGTCAGAAAGATCAGTTTCTTCTTCTATAGGTGTCCTGATATTCTTTTTTATATTTTTCATAGGTGTAATCAGATGATCAACTAATTAAACCCGTATCCTGCTTTCCTCAACTCTTCTAAGGAATTAAAAGGTTTATTGGGGCCTAGATATTTCTCTAAAAATTTGTAAATAGAAAATCGAATGTTTGTGGCCCGCCTGTGATCCATTCTGTCGAATGAGTGTCCTCCGGGGGCATTTTCAAATATCTTATATTCAAAATTTTTGCCTGCTGCCTTTAGTGCATTGATCATGCTTTCAACTTCCAGGACATTTACATCCTCATCGTTGGTATTTGTATGAATCAGCAGGGGTGTTCTGAGCTTTTCAGCATGCCACACCGGTGATCGTCTTCGATATTCTTTAATATCTTCAGCCACAGTTTTCCCTATATGGTAATCAGCCGAAAAAAGCTTTTCATAGCCTTTTGTATATCCAATCCGGGCAATGAGATCAGAAACTGGTACCCCGGCAAAACCTACCGTGTAGTCATCCGGATGCATAAACAGGTTCATAAGCGTGATTAGTCCTCCATGGCTCCAGCCGATTATCCCGATCCGGTTTTTGTCGATAAAACTGTAATTCTCCATCATGTAATTACGGCTTTCATATACGTCTTCGACCTCAAGGCCTCCATAATCGATGTTTTCATAGGTTGAGCTGCCGTAACCAATACTCCCACGGTATTCCATGGCAACAACGACATATTCCTGTGCCATCAGTTCCCTAATGATATGGGTGTAATAGGTTGACAGACTGCCATGGACGCCACCATGGGCAAAGACCAGTAGCGGATACCTTTTTTGAGGATTCAGACCTTTGGGGATGAAAACGTATGTCCATAACTTAAGTGGGTTGCCTGCACCAGCCCCTGTCGGATTTTTTTCCTTCCACCGGGGAGGGCCGCAAATATATACCTTATCCACATAAGCCACATCGCCAACCCTTTCAAACCATAACACATCGTCAATCTTTTTCAGGATTTCATCACAGGTATGGTCATAATCCTTTAGGGCTTCCTGGATTTTCTCTAATTGTTCACTAACCTTTACGTCATTCTGAGTGTAAGAAGTTAAATGAATACAGGTCAGTATGAAACTTAGCCAAAAAGTTGGGATAACTCCCGCAAATGTCTTCATCTTGTTTATTGTTAATGGTGTTAATCAATGCATTGTGCGTGGTTTAAGCCTGCCACATTTTTTTAAAAACTCATTGTGCTGTTTTAGCACTGGTGATCATATGCAGAAGTTTGTAATAGGTTCTCCATGTAGAACGTCTTTCATAGACAGCGTCTGTCTTATGTGCGACAACCATATCCAGAGTCGGTAAGACTGTGATATATTGGCCCATCGATCCGCGTGCGGTATAAGCTCCTTTAAAGGCCCCGCTGTTTGCTTTTCCCTGGAATATCCACCACATATATCCATAACCGAATTCGGCATTTCTCCGGAATGGAGGGTTCATTTCATTGAGGGGTGTTACCACGCTGGTGATTTTATCCACCCACTCCGGAGAAATAACTTGTTCCCCGAGCCATTTGCCTTTTCTAAGCATAAGATAACCTACCCTTGCCATATCTCTGGTGGACAAATGAAAATGATAGGACGGATAGCTGGAAACCCCCAGATTACCTCCTTTTATATGAAGTGACCGGTCAAAGTCTTCCATGCCAATTGGCTCAGCAATGTCTGTCTGGAATGCGGAATAGATGTTTCTTCCGGTCATCTTTTCAAAAGCAGCACCTGCGACATTAAAGTCCCAGTTATTATACAGGAAATATCCGCCAGGTTTTTTGCTGCCGCGGGAAGGAGCATCTGCTTTGTCGTCGCCGGGATTTGAAGCATGGTGATATACACCCGAACGGGCAGTGATCAGATCATTTACTTTTGCGGTCTTCTCGATGGGAAGCAGACCTCCCACATCATCAAATCCAAGCTCACCAACCGTTTTATTTAGATCAATAATTCCGTTTTCAACGTATTTACCATATAACATGGATAAAAGACTTTTCCTGCAGGAAGCGATATAACTTACCTGTTTGATATTTCCATATTTAAATATCATTTCCCCGCTGACGACTACGACCAACCCTGTTGTTTTCATGCTGTCAATGAGATATTGGTGAGCCAGTTTAAGTTGAGTGGAGTCATATCCATACTTTTCAGGATTGCTCATGTCCCATTCTTTTAAAGGAAACTTATTTTGCGCATGAATTGAGCAATATAAAAGAAGAGATAATACAGGGATGAACAATTTTGACAGTTTTGATTTTTCCATTTGCTTGTTTTTTTATTTAAGTTTCTTTTTGAAGCTTCATTCCTGCACAGGCAGTAATCTCTTCCGACGCTGAAATCGCCGGAGGCAGTGTGAATGTTATAAGATTTTTTTTATTCCAATACCAGGTTTATCATTCAGTATTACTTTTCCATCAATGATTTTCATCCCGGAGAAGCAATCATTCCTGATCAGGAGATTTCCATCCAGATCGGCATATTGCA
>CAZOYZ010000269.1:4368-7439 GCA_964584045.1 uncultured Prolixibacteraceae bacterium
CTCGGTGGTGCAGCCAATCATTAATTTCATTCCAAAAGCTTCCGCCATCGAAATCATTCTGTTCGCCTCACGTAAACCACTACATTTAATCAATTTTATATTTAGGCCGGAAAAAATATCTCTAAGTTTGGGAATGTCGGTCAAACGCTGACAGGATTCGTCGGCAATTGTTGGGAGCGGACTTTTTCCGGTTATCCAGACCATATCCTCCAGATTGTGTTTGGGTAAGGGTTGTTCAACGAACAGGACATGACGCTCATTAAGCCAATGGATCATTTCAAGAGCATAATATTTCTCTTTCCATCCCTGATTGGCATCCACCACAATAGGTTTGTCCGTTACCGAACGGACAGTATTGATGAGCATTTTATCGGTCGCTTCATCTACTCCTAATTTTACCTTGATTATTTTAAACGGAGCAGCCTCCAAAGTTTTTTTTCGTACAGTTTCTTCAGAATCAATACCAATCGTGAAGGATGTGTCAGGCGTTTTTGATTGGGTGTAACCCCATATCTGGTATAAGGGTTTCCCGATAAGCTTCCCGAACAGATCGTGTAAGGCAATGTCAACTCCGGCTTTGGGACAGGAATTACCGGCATCAAGGCTTTCCGTATAACTAAGAATGTCGTCTATTTCGAGCGGATTATTAAACTGATTTAAATTCACTTTTCTGAGAAACGCTAAAGCAGTTTCCAAAGACTGACCCTCCATATAGGGGGGTAACGCTGCTTCCCCGTAACCGGTTATACCATCATAAGTTATTTCTGTAAGGATAACCGTTGTCTTTACTCGCGAATAGCCTGATATCGTAAAGGTATGTATCATCTCCAATTCGTAGGGACTATATGTAAGCTTTAGTGATTTACAGCCACTCGTTTTGGTATTCGCATAGATGTTTTTTTGCACAAAAGCCGCTTGCGGCGGTATTAATGCACCTGAAGCAACCAGGGAAGATGATGCTTTTATAAAATTTCTGCGTGAAAGTCTCATATTCTTTCAATATTTTAATAGAGTATGGGATTTGATTTCCAGTCATTATCCTTATGGAATGCATATGCTTTCACACGAGGTCTTCGTTCACGCAATCTGACTGATTCGATACCCAACTTATTACCCGCTGATCTGTAATCCTGTCCGGTCAATTTCAAGCTTAAAACATATTCTCCCGGATCAGGCCAAAAATCGAGTAAATGATGTTCCCACTCACTGATATTTGTATCATATAAGTTCATGGGAGTACCAATTTTAATTCCATCCAGATCTGATTTCCAATTTTTACCGTACGGTAGACCCTTCCATCCCGTGGATCAGTAAAAAAATTCTTATCCTGCGCGGCAACAGAGATGCCTGTAAAAAACGGCCAACAGGCTGAAAGGAGTACAATTTTTTTCAACGTCTTCACAGCCATTTTTGTAAACTTGTGATTTAACTTAAAATCATTCATGAAATCATTGCGTTTTTAGCTTCATGTTTAGTTCCCCGATCGTATTAGGCAGATCAATAATTTTATTTGTTTTTGAATCGATTAATACCATGAAGGGAGTGTATAAAACACAGTAAGCATTGGCTATTTCGCTGTCAACGCCTCCCTCATCAATCATGTGTTCCCATGCAGGCATTTCTAAAATTCTTTTCCCCCACTTTGGTTTTTGATATTCGTTATCGAGACTTACAGCAAATACCATTAGCTGATCTTTTTCGGGCAATAGTTGATGCCATGAGTAAATTTTTTTCGCAAATGCGATACAATTCCAGCAATCTGAATTCCAAAACAGGATCAGCTTAAACCGGGCTTTCGTTTTGTAACGGTGGAACCGGATACATCCGCCAGTCTGATTCACGAAATAGAAATTGGGTGCTTTTTCACCCGGAGCCAGGTTTTCCTTTTCTTTTGTTTTCCTTTGAACGATCTTTTTTTCATGAATGAGACGGCCGGGATCCGCTTCAACAGACAGGTTTTTACTGTGATCTTTGGAGGCACAACCAATGATGATAGCAAAAAGGATAATTGCGCTATGAAGAAATTTTCTATTCATCAGTCCGGATGATGTTGTCGTTCACAATGACAGATCATTTTGTGATTTCAAAACTCTTTCCATTTCCTATGACGGGATCGCCAGCTTTGGTGACTTTTACTCTGTAAATCCCTGGTTCAATCTTTTTCAGATCTACTTTGACGGAGGTCTGTGCAACGGGAATCCCTTTAGCCAAAACAACGATGTGTTCGTATCCGGGCGAAACCTTCATCTGTTCCTCATTCCTCTTTTTCTCCAAAGTAACATCGAGTTTTGCGTCATTATCCAGGTTCCACTCGCCAATTGTTTTCCATGAAACCAACCCCTTTAAATCTTTATCAAGGTCAACCCTTATGTCCTGAATAAACTGGATAGCCCTGTATCTGATCGTATTGCGCGACAGATTAAAGTCTTGCGGATAAGTATAAGTACCAAGAAGATTATACCGGGTAGCGCCACAACTGTTCACGTGTTCTTCGCAGTCTGCAAATGCGTTATGCAGCTTTGACCAGAATTCGGATTGGATGGTATGAACCACCCGGTGAGCCTCAACGCCGGCAGCTGATTTACGCATCAGCACCCACTGGGACGCTTCTGCCGGTTTTTTATCAAAATCAACGCCATTCGGCCTGACCGGTGTGGCATCAAACCTTTGCCATTTATAGAAATCACCCAACCAGACATGATTGTACCGGTGTCCGTTCCCGACTGACGATTCTTCATTGAATTCGAGAAATTCATCTCCATCCTCTGTTTCCCATTGTTTCCAGTCAAGCTCCTGACTTACCCCGATCCATGTTGCGGGAATGCCAACAGACCGCAAAGCACCGCATAGCATGGCACCTGTTCCGGAACAGGCAATGATATTGTCTTCATACCGGTCGTCTGCCGACAAGTCAGCTTTTAAATTTCCCGGATTGGAATTATAGTTCCCTTTTTTAAAATCGTAGGTGGCATAAAATCCTTCCTCATCCTTTGGATAGTGATAATGTTCCATCACATATTCGGTAATATTCCGCGAAGCCCAATACGGATTATCCATTTTGGGATGAATAC
>CAZOYZ010000270.1:0-3861 GCA_964584045.1 uncultured Prolixibacteraceae bacterium
GATGGAAGGCTGTCAGCACAATACGATGGATGTGGAATATTTTGGGCCCAACCCGCAAATGGAGTTCTGGTACCTCGGCGCTTTGCGGGCAGGAGAGGAAATGGCCAAATTTTTGGGAGATAAAAAATTTGAAAAAAAGTGTGCTGATCTGTTCCTGAACGGAAGCAGATGGACAGATCAAAACCTGTTTAACGGGGAGTATTACATTCAAAAAGTCATGCCTCCCTCATCACCTGAAAACATAGCAACGGGACTGCGGGCCGGAATGGGAAGCAATGATGTCTCGAATCCGGATTTCCAGTTGGGCGAAGGATGCCTGGTTGATCAACTGGTGGGGCAATACATGGCTCATGTTTGCGGGTTAGGTTACCTGGGCAAACAACAACATATAAAGACAACCCTTCAATCCGTCATGAAATACAACTTTGTGGAAGACTTCTCTTCGCTCTTCAATAATATGCGATCATTCGTTATGTGTGATGAAAGCGGATTGGTGATGGCCAGTTGGCCGAAGGGCAGGCTTAAAGTGCCCTTTCCGTATTTTACCGAATCGATGACCGGATTTGAATACACTGCCGCTGTGGGAATGATTTATGAGAATCAAACAGGGAATGGCTTAAATTGTATGGAAAATATCAGGGAACGGTTCGACGGGCTGAAGCGTAATCCGTTTGATGAAGTTGAATGCGGGCATCACTATGCGCGGGCGATGGCCAGTTGGTCGGCCATCCTGGCGTTAACAGGATTTCACTATTCCGGTGTTACACAAAGCATGACCTTCACCTCAAACCCGGGCACCTATTTCTGGAGTAACGGATATGCCTGGGGAACCTGTAAAGTTGAGAATAATAAGGCAATTCTGAAAATTTTGCACGGTTCCGTTAAAATCTCCGATTTTACCTTGTCAGGATTAGGTTCGGTAAAATTGAACGACACGGTATTGAAAGTGGATGATACAAATCGGATGACCATTGAAATAAAATGATCCATGATAAAAGACATTTTCAGATTAAAATGCACTGAAAGATCTGGTGCAGGAAACCTGACAGCGTCTTCAAGACCTGTCATCGTTTAAATGGGATTAATATGTAAAAAGCTAAAATATAAAATCAAAACCATTTCTATGAATAGAATATTAAAGAAGACACTGAAATTTTCATTTGGATTGACGGTGCTTTTTATCCTTACGGGTTGCACAGTTGGCCGTGCCGGTAATGATAATTACGCTTTGCAACGTAAAATAGAGGGATTGCACCAGTATATCTGGAAACACTTTTTACATCCTGAGCTAAACATTTTTTACGACTATATTACGCCAGGTTTGGAAAATGACCGGTGGCAACATCTTCCAACCAAAGAAGAAATTGCAGCCGAAAAACCAAATCCGGCGGGATGGAAATCGGGAATGGAAGACAGCGCGCTGAACGGAAGCGCCTATCTGGCAGGGATGATTTGCCGGTATGAAGTTACGGGAAAACCGGAACATGCCGAAGAAGCCCGAAAGATCTTCCGGGGCCTCGTATTGCTGGGAACAGTCTCTGAGGAAAAGGGCTTTGTCGCACGCGCCGTGTTGCCCGACGGCAAAACCTATTATCCCAGTTCATCGGTGGACCAATATACGATGTATGTATTTGCCATGTGGGAATATTATCACAGTACCATCGCCACAAAGGAAGAAAAGGAACAGGTCAGGGAAATCATCCGTGATATTTGTGCGCGGATAGAACGGGACAGCTTTGAAGTATTGTCGGTTAAGAACAAACCAATAAATTTTGGCGACATCGGGAACATCAGTACGGACCGGGCATCCCGGCTACTTGAATTACTTCTGGTGGGTTACGACATAACCGGAGATGAACACTGGCAGGATGTTTACCGGGAAAAACTTCAGGAAAAGGAATACGGACGATTAAAGAAAATGCTGGTTCCTTCAGCATTAAAAAAGTTTCAAACGTATGCCGTACTGCAAAACCAGATTTCTCTGATTCCATTGTTTGAGTTGGAATCGTCATTGCAAACCAGGTCCGTTTATCTGAACGCACTAGGCTTAAATGCGGCTGTGGTTGAAGAAAGATTGAATGCTTATCAAAAATATACCCCGGAAGTTCTGCGGGATTATTACCAACTCGGCGGCTGGAGGACAGGCCAGGACTCATTGCCCCGGAACATTTACCGGGAATACCATCAGGTTCGTGTTCCCTGTGAAGCGATGATCATCATGCTCCTGTCACGAAATCATTACCTGGCTGAGCCTTTTGAGAGCTTGCGGGAAGGTAAATATGCAACATACCTTCAGGAAGAATGTCAGAAATTACTATCGGTTTATAACTACACAAGCATGGAATCCACGGCGTGTTTGTATGCTGAAATCGCATACTGGCTGGCCGTAAAGCAAAAATTGCTGAAATACAAAGAAAGAGAAAACTAAAATTGCATCATGAAAAATTTAACAATTGCGGTTGCAATGTTCGCTCTCTTGCTTGCAATTACCGGATATGCACAGGTGGCTCAGGATCGTAAAATACCGTTGGCACCGAAAGAGAGCAAGAGGCCTGACAATTTCCACCCATTTACATTTGAACATTCACTGGAAAACTTGAAAGATAATTTTTCAGAAGATATGATGCGGCTCGCAGCCCGACAATATAAAAAGGTTCAGAAAGTAAATAATGAAGGGAAATGGAAACCAACCATTGAATCGATCAATGAACATGGAACACCAGAGTGGTTTGAGGACGCCAAATTCGGGATGTTTGTCGACTGGGGGCCCTGGTCTGTTGGAGGTTGGGCACCCAAAAAAGACGAAGGTGGCATGTATCCCGACTGGTATGAAAAGAGGATGTATAGTGATTCCTTATGCCGGATTTATCATGAAAAGAATTGGGGAAAAGATTTTGAAAGGGATGATTTCCTTCCCTTGTTTACTGCCGGAAAGTATGATCCTGAAAAATTAACTGATATTGCCCTGGAAGCGGGAATGAAATATGTTGTTCCGTTTAGTAAGCACCACGGCGGTTTTTGTCTCTGGCCCTCTTCGTTTACCATGCGGGATGCAGGTGATATGGGCCCCAAAAATGATTTAATTGGGCCGTTGGCGAAAAGGTGCAAAGAAAAAGGGTTGAAATTCGGTTTCTATTTTAGCCTCGAAGAATGGGAGTACCCATTGGTTGATGATGAGGGTAATTTGCTAATCCGGAAATGGGGCGGGAAAACCGAACCATATTCCAAAGAAATGGAAAAGAAAGTCTCAGGCAAAATAGCGGTAAAAGATTTTGTCATGGATTATCTTGTTCCCCAGGCAACAGAATTTATTGACCGTTATAATCCCGATATTCTTTGGTATGACGGAGACTGGACTACCTCGGCAAAAAGCCTTAAAAGCTGTGAAATAGTGGCTTATTTCTATAATAAAGCGGAAGGGACGAAAGAAGTAGCCGTCAATGACCGGTTGGGACTGCAAATAAACGGAATGTTTTCGGGAGGAAACTACCGGGAAAAGTGGCTACGCTTTAAAAGCGGCGATTTCTATACCAGTGAATACCACGATTACACTAACCGGAACAAAATACACCCATGGGAAGAATGCCGGGGAATCAGTCAGTCTTTTGGGTACAACTGGCAAGATACAGATGAAAATGTGATCAGCACTGAGGACTTTATCAATATGTTCGTCGATATAGTGGCTCAGGGAGGAAATCTCCTCCTTATTGTAAATCTCGACGGGCAGGGAGCCTTGCCGACGATTCAACAGAACCGGCTGGAAAACATCGGACGATGGCTTAGAGTGAACGGTGAGGGGATTTACGCTACCCGCCAATATTCTGTACAGTCGAGTGAGAAAGTCGCCTACACACGGAGTAA
>CAZOYZ010000270.1:3871-5085 GCA_964584045.1 uncultured Prolixibacteraceae bacterium
GCCATTCTAAAAAAATGGCCCGGCCGGGAAGTACAGCTAAAGGATGTAGTCGCGAGGGAAGGTAGCACTATCGAAATGCTGGGATATCACAGGGCATTGTCCTGGTCAAACACCAGCACCGGGCTCAATGTGAAAATCCCGGATGAGCTTCAGAATGGCCGGAACCGGCCGTGCAAATATGCATGGGTACTTAAAATACAAGCTAAATGATTACATGATAACGCTGGCAATTCAAATGAAAAAAGACAGTTCGTTATTAATACATAACGCTTTTGATCAAGGTAAAGGAATTTTACGGCTTGCGCCCAACTGGGTGCCCCGTTCCTTTTGTATCCCGGGAAGACGGATTAAACTTCACCCGGATCACTACTATGCCCTGGGAGGTGAACGCGGCGGTATCGATGAGCGCTGGCTTTCTTCGACAACGCCTGCCGACAACGGACCGCTGACGGGAGAAAACGAAGGTTTGAGTGAAGTGGTTTTTGAAGAAGTCGGTAACAGTGAGCGCATTCTTTTGAAAGATGCCGTGGATATTTTGAAGGAAAAGCTGATCGGACGGCGTATCTGGGACCGGTATGGTTGCTGGCCGATGTATTCAAAATTTTTCGACAACACGGGTGCACTGCCCCATCATATCCATCACCGCGAAGAACATGCCCGGCTGACCGGGCAGCAGGGCAAACCGGAAGCGTATTTTTTCCCGCCCCAACTGAATAACCACGGAGGCGATTTTCCCTATACTTTTTTTGGCATTAACCCCGGCACAACCAAACAGGAAGTACTGGAATGCCTGAAAAACTTTTCAAAAGGCGATAACAAGATCACCACCCTTTCGCATGCCCACCGGCTGGAGCCGGGTACGGGCTGGGACGTTCCGCCGGGCGTGCTGCACGCACCGGGAAGCCGGTGTACGTATGAACCGCAAAAAGCTTCGGACGTTTATGCCATGTACCAGTCGCTGGTTGGCAACGCGATTGTGCCGGAAGCTTTGCTGTGGAAAGACACGCCAAAAGATAAAGTGGGCGATTACAACCACCTGATGGAAGTTATCGACTGGGAGTTGAACGTCGATCCTGATTTTGTGAAAAACCGTTTTATGCGGCCTGCGCCGGTTGAGCCGGGGGCAGAAATGTATGAGGCTGGCTATTCAGAAAACTGGATTTGTTACAAGTCCAAAGCTTTCAGCGCGAAAGAACTGACTGTTTTTCCGGGGG